>QILK01000048.1 GCA_003233345.1 Gammaproteobacteria bacterium
AACCTGAATGAACCTAAATTCTGAGGCGCCTAAGAAGTTCTTACCGGGAGACACCGGACGGGTGGCGCGCCAAACAAGGGTAAAACCAGCAGGTACAGGGTCAGGGGCAAAAGCCTGAGTAAAAGCCGCGGCGGTCAGAACAGTGTTGCCAAGAGAAAGAATGGCGAATGAGGTGGGTGCTGGAGCGTTGACGATCTGAGATTGACCGATAAGAGTCAAGTTGGCATTGCTGCGCACATATAGCTGTTCCCCGGTTAAGGTCACATTTTGACCGAGACTATCCGTTTGTGGAAAGTTTGGAGAAGCTCCATTCCATCCGTCGCGCTGAGCCTGTGTCAAGCCTCGCCAAGCCGATGCGAGCGAAGCAAGCAGTTGGCGTTGGTTGGTTTGCAACGATGACCTTCGATTGATGGGTGTCACTCTATTGCGAATGATGGCTCCTGAGCCATTCTTCGAAAACACGGTGGCCGCAATCTTATTACGAATTTCTGAAATGATGGCACCAGGCGTGAACTTGGCGAATAACATTTTAGAACGAGACTTGCCGGTGAAGGACAAGAACAGCACGAAAGCAGCGTCTGCGATCATGAATAACACAAATAATTTGATAAATACTAACATTTTAAAGGGTTTAAATTATACATGAATGCAAGAAAAGTGCTTTTGGCGACATATGCTAATGCCAGTAATACCGTAATAATACGGAAATTCTCAACTTAATTTTCGAATCAACAAAATTTCTGGAATATATCGGAATTTTTGTGGTTGGGAGATACTAGCAGGGGCATAGGAGGGCAAAACGCTTGTAGGCCTACCCTTTTTGCCCTCCTATGACCCCGATTGCTTAGAGAGCCTTAAAATCGCTATTGCTTATGATGACTGCTATCAGACCGGTATGGGGGTTGCGGTAACAACTTTTGCAGGAGGTGAGGGCTGGCGATATAATTGCTTTCTTCTGCAATTATAGTGATCAGCCCGTGTGAGCGCAATTGGCGTGCCAAACACAAAAGCCACTTGATTTTAAGAATAAGCACTATTTTGTTTGGCGCGACAATTGCCGAACCCTGACTATTTGTCAAAATTGTGGGAGCACCCCCCGCAGGGTACCGGAGAACAGATGAGTGCAGTCCAAGGTGTTGCGCCCGGAGTGAAATGGAGGGCGCAACTCCTTGGCAAACGATGTGCAATGAAAATAGAATAGCAAAGCAGGTGCCATTTTTCATGGTACTTGCTTTGACCTTACATTGCACGCCATATAACCCAAGAATGATTCAGATAAAGGAAGCCTGTCAGGGGATTTGAGATGTTTCAGGTACCGGAACCTTTTAGGCCTTTGGCCGTGCTTTGTTCTCATCTCATTCTAGCCTTTTTGACCTTCCTTTCTTAATCTTACTCTGACCTGACATCCATGTAACCTATACTTTGGCAATAATGCTTTCTCAATATCTTTCAGCTCTTTCACTAGGGTTGCTGTTCTTTTTGTTGCTTTTTCAGTTCTGATCTTTGCTTTTTTCATGGGTTATTGCTGTTTCGGGTTCGTTCTTCTGGTTGTGTTGATCTTAGGTTTTTATTCATTTGTTTGGCTTATTTATTATTTATCTGGTTGCATTCATTTGCTATGGTTTATCTCTTATCACTAGGGTGGGGCTGTCTTCTGGTTGAGTTTTGCCTGCATTATCTGTAGTAGATATCCATTTGCTTTTGTTTCGTTGCTCTTTGATTATTATGCCTGATGATAGGTTAAATAGTTGTTTGATCGGTACAATATTATGAATCTCGTGGGATGTTTTTATATCACTATTATCAATCAAATGAATTTATACATTTATGACCATTGAGCAGCCATGGCCTTGGCTACTTCAGGAAAGAATTTAGATTTAATCTTTGACTTAAGAGCCTGGGACATGCGAGAATTAACGTGATTGGCCATGTGCTTTCTCTTGCCTGAATAGTAAGGGCCGCGCATCAAAGGTGGAAGATTTTTAAGCCATAGGCAGATTTCTTTATGATACGGTGAACCAAAATTGTGTGGATATAAGATATCTGTAGGTTTGCGCCAATTGTTGTTTAGATAACCAACCGGGTTTTCTATTGCCACCTGGGGAGTTCCGGAATGGAACAACCGGTGGACAAATGCTACGGCTTTATCGCGTTTCTCTATGCGCCCTGGTTCTAAAGAATAGCGAAACATTTGAGCTTTAGCCAAGTATGTACATGGCGGAAAAGCTATCATAAGATCGAAGGATTTTAGATCGAGATCAAAGACGTTGCCCTGATAATGAGGTAAGCCAAGTTCCCCTGGTAAAAGATCACACGATAATACTTCGTGACCTTTGGCCGAGAAAGCAGCGGACACTATTTGGCTGTACTCACAGGCTATAAGAACGTGCATAGCGGGGACGTAGAATGACCGGCAATATGAATACTATCGATGAAATCATTTTTAATCATATCTATGAGAGCTGCGCGTTCAAGTTCCGGAAGCCTAGACAGTTTGGACTTTAACCGCAGAGCCTTGCGCTTAATCCGTTGACGATCGGTAAAATTATTGCCTAGGTAGCTGTAGTCGTGTAGCTTGGTGGGTACTTCATAGTTGAAATACACCTTTTCAGTTTGCCAACCATGGCGAGTCATTACCTTGAAAGATTTAGTATTCCAATTAGCGAGTGCCAGGTCGTATAGATGATTTGGATAATGGGATATCATTACGTTACATCTGAAATGGTTGATTATGTCTAGGAGGACCCGATGATCATCGTCAGACATTTCGTGACTATACTGGCCGATAGATCTCCTAGTTGCTTTTATATAAGGAGGATCTAAATAGATAAAAGAATCTATAGGATCTAAAAGTGATTCAAGTTCCTGAAGTATAGGTATTGCTGACAGGTTAGATATTTTGATATTAGGAAGATTGAAATGCTTCAAATAAACAGGTGTTATAGTAGAGCTTAAATCATTCAAATGTGAATATAAGGCTGGTTTTTTGTTACGGAATACGGCTAATGAGCCTCCGAACAATTCGAAATATGCCTTGTGAGGTGGAATAAGGTTAATGATGTTTTGATACATGCCTCCACCAAATTTAGCGCCGAAATAACGGTTTAGTTCTGGAATTTCAATATTGTAATTACCGGTAGTCATGGTGGTTTTTTAAAGGTTAAAATTGGCTATACTCCAGCTCTGAGCTCTTTCAAATAATGCTGATAAGTATTAGAAAGTGCTGGAGGCAATTGCTTCTCAAAGTCTTTTGATTTAACGAACAGGCCGGTACAGCGATCGGCTTTGAACTGGCGGTTCGATTGATTCGATGTGAGTTGGCGTAGCTCTTGAGATATGCTAGTATCGATGACAGTAGTACAGTAGTTGGCTTTCTTAATATTGGCGCTCGAGTCCCAGACTTTACCCTCTATTTTTTGTTCTGCCGGGTCGAGTTTTGCCATATACTTAACGAGGTACCCGGCAAGGTCCTCGATTTTGTTGATGGAGTGAACATCTGTACTATTAGGATCACGATGGCCGTGATTGCGTTCGAACTGATCAATAAAACCAAATCTAGCAATGTTTCGATTCCAAGTGTCTCTAATATCTTTGTAGTAGATGTAGCGATCTGTGCATATATGAAAGTGAAGATTACCATTTTTCTGACGTTCTGCGCGCCAAACATAAGACATTCCTTTGGTTTTACGCCTCCAGTACTTTAGCCATGGTTGCAAGCAAGAAGACTTTAAGTCTTTATCAGTGACGTTGCCCTGGGGACTAGGTAAGGTCAAAGTAATAAAATTGATTTTGAATTGAAACTCAATTCCAGATTTGAAATGCGTGGCGGTTTTCCATTCAGATAAAGAAATTAGAATATTGATTGCTTTGCGTAGTCTTTTGGCAGAGCCTTTAGTAATTAAGCCGGAGTAAGCAAGTGAGCCGTTGGTGATCAAACCATTTTCAATTAGTTCCTTTTGGTGGTCTTTAGCGAATTGACCGCTGATATCAGAAGGCCGGTAGTGTTTAGGATCAAGTATATCGTAGGCAAGCAGCATGCCTGGCCTGATTTGAAGATAAGGAATTTGGACGTATTCTGGTTTCAAAATGACAAATAACCGTGTGGATAAATGGTCGAGCAATGGGACCTAGGATAAACCAATAAGAAAAGCCCTGAAAAAGGGCTCTCCTGTGCTAGTCGAAATCTACGAGTACTGAGATCAGAGAGTTGGTTGCTCTCGATGCTGCTTTAAGCTTTGACATTTTATTTGAGTATGCCAGATAAATGTGTATGGGCATCTCGCCAAGATGCTCGGTGTGTTGTTTCCGGAGGACATCAATTTCGTAAGAAATATTGCTGCTCATTTTGATAAGTAATTCAATCGTTTCTCGATACATATTAATTTGATTTAAGGTGAACTTATTGAACAAAAAAAATCCAGTTGAGCGAGCGAAGCGCAACTGGATAGTAGTAATAGTAAGCCAAACTATGAATAGACAAATGGGGTTACGCTCTTACCACTTGCTTGAGTACCACAATGATCAGGGAATCCGTTAAAACCGTGTCATTGCAAATCAAAGTTGGGAATTAACAAAGAGAACTCTGCGAGTTCAACGGATTTTTACATGGGTAACTAAGCAAGTGTTACAAGTGGTAAAATGCTGGTGTTAACGGTATCACGAAAAGTGGTTAAAGCCCTCGTTATAATCTACCTTATCAAAGCAATAGCCGTTCCAATAGAATGGAAATGGCATTGACTTTAAGCTGTGATAAGGGAAGCAGTACATCTCACAGGCGCGGGTGAGTGAACCAAAAACGGCTACACGACGAAGCTTTGATACTACTATTACTTTTTTTGCTGGCATAATAAAATGGGTTTAGTTGTGGCTCTTGGAATGCCTGCTATAAAGATACGCAATATCTTTCTATTATGCGCATAATTGATTGCTTTTCTTTTGCTTTGAAAATTAGCCTGGAAACCTTTGCTTCGAGTAATAAAAAAAGATCTGCTTACTCGTACAAGCCACCATCGACGGTGAAAAACGGGTCGCCATCAAAGAAGTTTGATAGTGAAGTTAAAACGAAAGCACCTTGAACGCGAGTAAGGAATAAGCTAGGGTTAACTGGATACTGAGCAGCATAATCGAACCATATATTTGTTAAGGCGGTATTTTCAAGCTCTTGGTATACTCTGATAAGCTTCATGTTTACAATTGGTACCTGTTCTCCGGTCGCATATCCGGGCGATGACATAAATAGTTTGGCGCTAAAACCGGCTGGTACAAGTTGAGAAAACGGAGCTGCCAGATCGGTCATCTGAGCTATGGCGGTAGGAGCCAACGAGTTGAAGTCTATAAATTGAAATGATCGTGCAGGATAGACAACCGGTGGACTGCCGGAGGTTAGAGGGGCGGAACTGTTTAGCTCTGCGTTGATATTGGTGCCTGTCTGCAATGGTGTTGCCAGAATATTATAGACATTACCAAGTGAATCAACTCTTGTATAGTTGCCTACTTGAGCTAGCCAGGTGGCTTGTTGAGCTGCGGACAAAGTACGCCATCCCTGGGAGCGACTGGCAAGGAGTGATTTAGCAAACGATTGCTTGACCGATCTCTTTTGAACTAAGACGGCTCGTTTTCGAATGATGAAATTAGTGCCGGCCTTCTGAATGGTTATTCCTTTACGACTACCGCTGATACGGTTGACCAGGGGAGGCAATGAATAAATTGCCATTATATCAGCTAACCGCTATTGATTGCCAATTGTTGGTCGTGGCTGCAATCTGCAGCTGCCATACTATTCCATCGGGTGAAGTCATTATCCGATCGAGACCACCGGCGCTGCCTACCGCTATTAAGATGTTTAGTGAAGGAGACCATATTACCGATCTCCATTCGTTAGCGCTTGCGGCGTTCTGTGATGTCCAGGCTATGCCATCGGGTGAGGTCATTACCCTGTCAATAGCCCCACTAGATGCTACGGCAATGAATAGGTTTAAGGTCGGTGACCAGGTAATAGAGTTCCATGATTTGTCGGTTGCGGAAATTCTAATGGTCCAGTTGGTGCCATCGGGTGAGGACATTACTCTATTGCCAGCTCCGGTGCTGGAGACGGCACAAAATAAAGATAGCTCGGGTGACCAGGCCACTGACAGCCAATTGTTGTCGACGGCTGATAATCTTGATGTCCAGGCTATGCCGTCGGGTGAGGTCATTACCCTGTTACCGGAGCCGGAATTCGAAACCGCGGCCAAGAGGTTTAGTGACGGTGACCAGGCAATTGACTGCCAATTGTTATCTGCTGCGCTAACACGAACGGTCCAGATAACGCCATCGGGTGAAGTTACAACTCTGTTGCCTGCCCCTGAGCTTGCCACGGCTATAAATAAAGAAATGCCGGGAGCCCAAACAATAGACTCCCAGTTATCGGCTGAATTAAGCGTTCTAATTGTCCAGGCGATACCATCGGGTGATGTCATGCAGCGAACGACCGGGCCTGAATTTGCCACGGCTGCAAATAGACCTAGTGACGGTGACCAGGCTACTGACTGCCAATTAAAGTCGGCGGCGCTAATGCGAGTAGTCCAGGCGATACCATCGGGTGAGGTCATTACTCTATTACCAATGCCGGTGCTGGAGACGGCTACTAAAAGCGATGGTGCTATAATAAAAGTGCTTCCTCGGAATATTACAGACCGTTGTGCTGTTAACCGGTTGACAATATCCATTCGAGCAAAAATCTTCTTTCCACTGGCTGCCCCAATAGGGCCGTATCTGGCAACCCACTGAGCTACAAGGTTGACAGCAATTGTGCCATTGGGTGCCTGTTGCTCGCTTACAATAATCAATAGTGACTGATTGACTGAGCTAATGCCTGGCGATAACCCGTCTGTAAGTCTGAATACAAGTATGATGTCGGGGTTGGTATTGTTACCTGTAATATTAAATATTAAGGACGTCGGTGATGCCGTGAATGACATTGATGAATAGCTGCCAAGTGGTAACTGCGCCGCAGGTGTGGGATTACCGGCAAGGCCGTACTGATTCCGGACAATAAAGAAGCGAATGAACGCATTATAGCCTGACAGCTTATGCGATCCATCGATGCGAGCGCGGGATAACTGAGATGCAGAAAAAGCTATCCATAAATCTTGATCTACCTGGGGTAAGGTTTGCCATGCCGCCACGGCCTGGGCTTGCAAAGCTCTTATTGCTATCTGAGCTGGGGAGTTGGGATTGGTCTGTATTAACTTTTGTTTTGATATGGCTCCGGCTCTGGACCTCGAATAGGTGACGTTGGCTATCGAGCCGCGAATCTCAGAAATGATTGCACCGGGAGTGAATATTGCCATATGGTTTAGAAAAAAGGGAGTGCCTCAAACGAAGCACTCCCTGGGTGATGATGAAATCTAAGCTATGAGAGCTGTAGTACTGACTGGTATGCCAGCAAGACCGCTCGAATCTTCCACTAGGAAAGCTTCAACGCCTATCTTCTGACCAACAAGTCCAGCCTTGTCGCCGAATATTGCTTCATAGGCAGTATCGAGGTCAGCAGGTGAAACAACAGCAGCCGCCGAAACCTGAATGAACCTAAATTCTGAGGCGCCTAAGAAGTTCTTACCGGGAGACACCGGACGGGTGGCGCGCCAAACAAGGGTAAAACCAGCA
>QILK01000052.1 GCA_003233345.1 Gammaproteobacteria bacterium
TTTACCGAGACAATTTTTAGGCGAATATTCTCACCCTCATCGCGCAATCCAAAAATGCCGCCGAGCTTTTTCGAATCCACTTTGCCACAATACAAGCTAATCGTTTCCGAAGTACTGCCGGGGCTAATAAAATATTTACAAATTTTATGCAATTTTTCAATATGACATCCGGCTTCTTCCATTGACTCACGATGAATGACATCAACGTCCGACTCACCTGGCTCTATATACCCGGCCACTAATTCGGTTAACCAGGCATCCGCCTGGGGGGCATCTGTTTGCTCGGGAATAGCACCTATGCGGAATTGCTCGGTAAAAGCGACCTGGCGTAAATCCGGGTCGTAGAGTAAAACAGCGGCAGCGTTGCCTTTTTGAATTAATTCGCGTTTGATCGTGCCGGTAGAACCGCCTTCAAATAAATCGTGCGATAACAACAGTTCTTTGACTTTAAAAAAACCGGCATATTTATCTATAACTTTTTCGATGGTAAAATGCATGTTTCACTAATTGTTTTTAATGCGGTTCCAGACCAAAGGTGTTCGACTATCCAGGCACTTGATACATTTGATTGAATTATCGCCATTAGCAACAAACACGGCCAGCACGGATTTGTTGTCTTTGTTCAGAATAGCGACCTTGCCCGCGTCACGTGTGACATTAAGCTTACCCTGGCTGTTAACACCTTCGCCTTTAATATCGATTGTCGCATCGGATTGATTGATCGTTAACGTGACCTTGATTTTATAACTCGAAAACAAAGACTGCGATTGTCTCAATTTGGGGTCCACAATCGAATCGAAATCTGCCTCGTAACTGCCACTAATATCATTGGCACCACAACTATTGACCAATATTGCAACTATAAAAACACCAAAAACGCGTAACACGGCATGTCTATCCTATTAATTATTGCTGAGAAACATCTTCAAGCAAGCATTGATAATAAACTACCTCGAATTATATCAATTTTTCTATGTAAATATAGCAATTAATCTATGCTAAATAACGAATTCTAATCCCGAAAATTTACAAACTGCAATGGTAAACTCATATCACCACCTTTTAACATGGCAATGACAGTCTGTAAATCGTCACGTTTTTTACCGCTAACCCGCACCTGGTCCTGTTGAATAGACACCTGAACTTTTAGCTTCGACTGCTTGATATCTTTAACAATTTTTCTGGCATATTCTTTATCTATGCCTTCCTGCGCCGCCGCCTTCCTGGTAACCTGGCGACCACTGACCTCAATGTCTTCATACTGAATCGAGTCTAGATCAACACCGCGCTTAACCAGTTTCTTATGAAAAATATCCTGCATCTGCTGAATCTGAAAATCGCTTTGGGCAATAAATTTTATCGCGCCTTCTGTCTGTTCCAACTTGGCATCAGAGCCTTTAAAATCAAAACGAGTACTGATTTCACGATTCGTTTGATCAACACTGTTTGCCAGCTCGTGCAAATCTACTTTAGAAACAATATCCATTGATGGCATAGTCTTCCTCCAGACATTTATCATTAGATTGTATGCTTTACAAATCAATTGTTGCCATTACAATGGAAAACGTACAATTCAAATCTGCTACTTTAGGGATATAATATAATCATATTACTAGCTAATAGTGTTATATACAGCCAGCGTATTTGACATCATTCTACGCTATTAGCTCATCATCAAAAAGGTAATTCATGGGAACTATTAACATAACTGACGCACTATTAAACGACCTCCAGCAGGTTTTACAAAAGCACGACGAAAGTAACAAGGATATTGGTGTCAGTGTGCAATATCTTGCCGCTTCCATCGGCGTCCTGACCGCACATTTTCCGGGTACGGCCGAGGAAAAACAGGATATCCTCCGTCAATTGTATGATTTTTCCAAGCAAATACTTGAAAGCAATTCTGAACCTGTGGCGGCTAGCGCGCCACCGTCCAGCGAAGCATTTGGCATTTGGAAACCGGAATAAACTGGCTAGACTGACTTGATGCAAATAAAACTCAGGTCATCACCTGGCAACTCGTTACCTAAGTGGACTTGGGTTTTTTCCAACAAAATTTCCTTGATTGATTGCACCGGCTGAGAATGCTCGCGCAAAAGCAGCTTTTCGATATTCGCCTCGCCAAACATTTCTTTATTCGCATTTTTTAGCTCCGACAAACCATCGGTAAATGCAAACAGTAAATCTCCTTTCCCGAATGCCAGTGTGCGCGGGGTATAGGTCACGTCATCTTTAACCCCTAACACGGAGGTTAACGCAACCAGCATTTCTTTGTCACCATTACTACGAATTAAAAAGGGGGCATTGTGACCACAATTGATATAACAAAGTTGGTTTTTTGTTGGCGAAAACTCTATACAAGCAAACGTGACAAACCGGCCTCCGGCACTGGTTTTACACACGGATTGATTTAGAATTTCGACAATTTTAGTCATACTAATATCCTGATTAGTCAGGATCTGCACGATCGCCTGAATATTCGACATGACCATTGCAGCCGAAAAACCTTTTCCAGACACATCTGCAATCACGATAAAATAATCACCATTGCCACGCTTGATAAAATCAAAATAATCTCCGCCAACAAGTTTAGAGGGTTGGTAATGACTTTCTATTTCCAGCATCTCAAAATCTGGTTTGGAATTGGGTATTAATTTTTCCTGTATCTCTGCGGCTTGTTTTATATCTTGCTGAACAAAGTTTAATTGCTCTTCGTAACGCACCTGGACCACGACTGTCTCCAATAACGATCTGGCCTTTCGTGCCATATACATTGCCACTGTTCCCATAATCATAAAAATAAGCGCACGTAATACGATCGATACCCAGCCATATAGTGACTGCTCAACGGCAACTTCATTACCCAGCGTGTAGTGAATTTTATCCTGCAACCAAAAAACATAGACCCCTAAAAATTGGCCAGCAGCAAATCCACCTGCCAATAAACATAAAAACGGATTCATCGTCAGACTGCTAACACTAATGACAACGACATAAAATAACGGGGCGACTGATGACAGTGCAAACTTCACCCCCATGATTTTTGCCGTCACCAGTAAAAAAAAACTCACCATTGACACTTGAAATATAATATTTATATATTTTAAACTTCGATGATAATAACCCTGATGAATCACTACAGAATTACCGATAAACCAGATTAGCATAATGATAGCGATGGTATGTAAAAAATTCTGATAACTGACAGCAAGATCGACTGCCTGAAATAGCGCGAGTATATATATCAGAACCACGCATATTGACATAAACCAGCCAGCTTGCATTTGCGATCGCTTTTCCACTTCAAAGAGCTCGGCATCCAGTAAGTCCTGGTAGGCCTGGGTTTTAGTGTGGCGGTCGTTTTCTGTTTTCTGCATATATGTCCAACGGGTCAAGCAATCACTTATAGTTTAGCCTGCCTGGAGGGGAAATGCCGGTTAAACCGGGTTAAAAATAATTGCGATAATGAGCAATCAATGTCTGGCGAGCAAATAAACCACCACTTGATTTGTCGAGCGAATTACCGGAAAATTTGTATTATGGCATCACCAACTGAATTTGAAGTAATACAACGATTAGCACTTGCGACTTATAAAGATAAATCTGTCGCGACCGGTATTGGGGATGACGGCGCCATCATTAACGCATTTGCTGATAAAGAAAAACGCCACATCTCTACAGTACATTATCATAAAGAAGAATTGCTGGCGCAACGGCCCGACCAGCTAGTCGAAAATGCAATTGACAAATTATTGCAGCATGCAAAAGACTGCCAGGCAAAACCCAGGTGGTTATTATTAAATATTGCCAGAACTGAAATAAAAACTAATTGGATAACTCTATTTTCACAACGACTTGCACAATTATCGCATCAACATCAATTCGAACTCATCGGCGGAGATACGACACAGGGGGTCGATTTTATTAGCTTTCAAATGATATCAACACTCAAGTATTAGCGGTTAACCTATGCGTCCGCTGCTGTAAACGCTGCTCGAGTATGGGCGCAAGTTTATTAGCCATTTGCGTTAGAATTTTTTCAGTCGTCTCCCAATCAATGCAGGCATCGGTGACCGAAACACCATGTATTAACTGTGAAAGATCTTTTGGTACTTTTTGATTGCCTTCGCGTAAATTACTTTCCAGCATAATACCAATGATGGATGTATTGCCTTCGAGGATCTGATTCACGCAATTTTCTAGAACCAACGCTTGCAAACGGTGATCTTTCATCGAATTACCGTGGCTGCAATCAATCGCGATATTCTCCGCTAAATTGGCTGCTTTCAGCTCTTTCTCAGACAACGCGACATTGACCGAATCATAATTCGCCCTGCCCCCTCCGCCACGCAATACGATATGACCGGCGTTATTACCGCGCGTTCTGAATACAGCACATTCACCGTTTTGATTAATGCCTAAAAAATGATGTGGCTGCGACACCGAATGCAGTGCATTGATCGCCACCTGCAGGCTACCATCGGTACCGTTCTTAAAGCCGACCGGTGTTGACAGTCCACTGGACATTTCCCGGTGTGTTTGCGATTCGGTTGTCCGGGCACCAATCGCCGTCCAGGTAATCAAGTCAGAAAGATATTGCGGTGTAATTGGATCCAGGGCCTCGGTCGCGGCGTAGAGACCCATCTGATTTATTTTTAGTAATAACTCACGCGCCATATACAAACCTTTCTCGATATGAAACGAGTCGTCCATATACGGGTCGTTAATCAGACCTTTCCAACCAACCGTTGTGCGCGGTTTTTCAAAATAGACGCGCATGATAATTACTAGCGAATCTTGTAATTCATCAGACAGCTTCTTTAGCTTTTGCGCATATTCAAATGCTGCACCCTGATCATGAATTGAGCAAGGACCGACAACGACGAATAAGCGTTTGTCTCTGCCCGCCAGTATATCGCTGACGACTTCCCGCCCCTTCAGTACATGCGCACGCTCAACTTCGCCCAGGCAAAGCTTGCTTTTAACCTGCAGCGGTGTTGGCAATAACTCCTGCGATATAACGTTTAAATTATTTAGTTTTTCTTCGGTCATAAATTATAGTGTTGACGGTGTATAAATTCCGTATAAAATGAAAGGAATAAACAATGGAAATTTTAGGTATAATTCTTTTTCTCTAACCATTTTACTAGTATCTGGACTCAATATGTCATCTACAGAAGAAATAGACCTCGAAAGCGGTTTGGCCGCTTTTCGCAGCAAGCATTTTAACACCGCTTATCCACTATTAAAACCTTTAGCCGACAACGGCCAAAGCGACGCTCAATACTGCCTGGGAATCATGTATCAAAATGGCCTGGGAATGGTTGCTAACGAGCCACATGCCTTTGAATATATGAAAAAAGCCGCCGAACAGGATCACGCCATGGCACAGCATGCACTCGGATTTATGTACTCTCAAGGCGAATGTACGGATGCCAACCCCTCTGAGGCCGAAAAATGGTTTCTCAAAGCCATTGATCACGGTCTAACCGGCTCCATGACTACCTTGGCAATGATGTATTTGCAAGGCGATGGTGTTGAAAAAAACCAACAAAAGGCGCGCGACCTATTTGCAAAAGCCGGCATGAATCCGGATGACTTTATGTAATGCGATAGCGGACTGTAGCCCGGACTTCGCGCAGCGAACGCCGGGAACGACTATCATATTCTTGCGCACTTAAGTTAGCTGTCGACTGACTTAACCATATTCTTGTTATAATTGAATTTAAATTCATTTTCTTTTTTCCCGGCGTTCGCTGCGCGAAGTCCGGGCTACTTGGATTTTACTCTAAACTTTTGTTGGCGATTTCAAAGCAATCGGTTGATAAGCCCTCCAGACTCGATACTTGTTGCAACACCGCCTGCATCATTTCCTGTCGGTTTTTATCGTAGCGCTTCCAGCGGGTTAACGCCTTTAACAATCCTGCGGCTATGCGTGAATTTATCTTTTCCAATTGCATCACATGCGCGGCCAAAAACTGGTAGCCAAGACCATCCTTGTTATGAAAGTTAATCGGGTTTTGATGGCAAAATACACCAATTAATGCCCGCACTTTATTGGGATTACGGATATTAAAAATGGAGTGACTGACTAACTCTTTGACCGCAGTCAATGTATTTGGCAAACGCGATGATGCTTGCACCATCAACCATTTATCCATGACTAAGGGATCATGGTGCCATTGACGATAAAAGGCATCTAACGCTTGTACGCGATACTCACTCGTTGAATTGGCAAGACAAACCAATGCGCTGAATTGGTCTGTCATATTACCAGCATCGGTAAATTGCGAATAACAAATGTCATCGATTGATGTTTCCTCAAGTGACATTAATAAAGCCAGCGCCTGATTTTTTAGTTTACGGATACCGAATGACTTGGCATCGATAGAATAGGATGTCTGCTTACTGTATTCAGAAACAATCGCCAATAAAGGCTCCTTAAGTGATCTGGCAATATGTTTTACCAATGACCGGCAAACATGATGAATCAGATCGACATCAATAATATCCATTTGCTCGGCAATATAGGCTTCGCTTGGCAATATCAGTGCTTCAGCAACAAACGCCTGATCAGAGCGGTGTTGTTCAAGTAAACGGCCGAGCGCCTGTGGAATGGCTTGCGTATATTGCACGGGTGATAAACCCTTGTTGGCAGCCATGGCATTCATCAGCGCATTGCTCATAAGATCCTGACCTGCCTCCCAACGACTAAACGCGTCATTATCATTAGCGAGTAAAAAGCCCAATTCATCGTCGCTACGTTTAATATTGAGTTTTATCGGTGCCGAAAATTCCCGTAATAATGAGGCCACTGGTTTTTCACTCAAATCAGTAAAGATAAACGCCTGCTCAGCCGCTGAAATTTTTAGAATATTATCGTTACCGACTTTAATGCAGTCCGAATTTGCGCAATTAATAGGCATATCATTTCCGTCAGAATCGACCAGCGCAAACTTTACGGGGATTAGAAACGGTTCTTTATTTGACTGATGCGGCGTGTCTGCACAAGATTGAACACATTTAATGATAAATTCATTGCGCTCGTCATGGTACTCTGTGGTCACCGCTAGCACGGGCGTACCTGCCTGGGCATACCAACGTTTAAAGGGACTTAGATCAGTTTGGTTTGCGTCTTCCATGGCAGCGTAGAAATCATCTGTTGCGACCGCTTGACCATCGTGGCGCTTAAAATACAGATCCATGCCTTTTCTAAAACCTTGCTTACCCAGTAGCGTGCGATACAGTCGCACGACTTCAGCGCCTTTGTTATACACAGTCGTCGTATAAAAATTATTAATTTCGACATAAGATTCTGGACGAACCGGGTGTGCCATAGGACCTGCGTCCTCCAAAAACTGGGTACTGCGCAGTATTCTGACATCGTTAATCCGCACCACGGCACGCGAGTTCATATCAGCACTAAATTCCTGATCGCGAAAAACGGTTAAACCTTCTTTGAGGCTTAATTGAAACCAATCTCGACAGGTCACCCGGTTGCCGGTCCAATTATGAAAATATTCGTGGGCAATAACACCTTCGATACCCTGGTAGTTTGCATCGGTCGCTGTTTCTGGCTTGGCTAGCACATAGGCCGAATTAAACACATTTAAACCCTTGTTCTCCATCGCACCGGCATTAAAATCG
>QILK01000218.1 GCA_003233345.1 Gammaproteobacteria bacterium
AGCGTATAACCCGTTGTTCTTAGCGTGGCAAAACATCGGCGAAGACAAACCCGTCTCGGTGAACTACTTCACCAACCGTGATATCAATCGTTTTATTAAACATAGGTCCGCCGTAGGCAAAACTATGGAACTCCCCATTCTCACCACACGGATCCACCGACTCAGGTAGCGCATCTAGAAACTTATGATCAAATTCCTGGCCAACAAATTCATCGGCTATCTGTTTGGGATCAATACAAGTGATCACTGTTTTTAATCCACGATTAACCATTTCGCGGGAAAGTTGATCCGTTGGTTTATTCCATATTGGAAATATAGGCTTTATACCTGTGCCAGTGTGCATTTTTATTCTATAGTCGCGAATATCCTCAAGAAAAAGATCGCCGAACGCTACTTGCTCTACCGCTTGTTTTTTAAGTTTATCAATAAACGCCGACATAATTGCCGCATATTCAACATTGCTGCACGGATATGGAATTTCGATAATTGTCAGTGGTAAATCCAGGCTATCAGCCTGTCGTTTAAGTAATTCGACACGAACTGCGTGCATCGCCGTTCGATTATACTTTTTATTAACCGTACAAAATACACCAGCAAGATCAAGCTGTAACTGATACAGTGCCCAGGCACTGTCTTTCCCCGTGCTCCACGACATGAGTGTTTTTACTTTCACGTGTTCACGTTTCTATTTTTCGGAAAATCGGAAACAACCTTATGCTTCAATTTATATCTCGAAAGCCATATAAGCAAAGCAATCATTATCACAACAATAAAGAGTACCAGATAAGGCAAACCAAGTTCTCCAAAAAACAATTCGGAAAATAAACTATAGATATATATAACATAAAAATAATAAAATTTAGTATAGATAAAATCCACTAAAAAAAACAAACCGGCGACGATATAGACAACAACAGTGTTATTTACTGTTGAAAAATAGTTTTTCCTTTTGAATAAAGTTCTAAGTATAGGACTCAGTACAACGATCAAAATTAAACTATATAATATAACTACATTCGTTTCGCTAATGTAACTGTCTGGATTTCGACTGACATAACTAGCTATGCTTTTGCTCACAATTCACCTGCATTGATAGGGGCAATTTTTACAACCATTGCCGCAACAATTTCCGCGTTTTAGATGATACCACTCGCTAAAAACTAATAGACCATTTTCAATCGTATAATCTATGCCTTCTATTGGCTCAACCTGGGTGCGATATTGACTGGCGACATTAAGCACCTCTTTATGTGGTGTTGAAACAATAAATTGATTGATTCTTTTAGCGACTACTTTTCCTAGACAGGACGGACAACAGCAGTCTTGCTCAAAATGCAGCGGCATAATGCATGGATAATCGCTGCACCAACATCGCTGGTTTTCTGACTGAGTGCCACAGTTAAAACTTTCATTGCAAACAGAGCAATGTTTGATTTGGTTGGCCACCTCACCCATCGATCGTTTCGACACCTAGTCGTTTTTCGATCTGTTGCCGGTACCAGTTATCGATAATCGATTTAACCTGATCTAAACCGTCAGTCAGTACAGCCGGACCAGGCTGTAGAATATTGGCCGATTTTATTTCAAACACGTGACCATTAACCACCGCTGGTACCTGCTGCCAACCTGGACGTTCGTATACCGTTTCTGGTCTGAATTTTCGCCCACACCAAGAACCGATGATAATATCCGGCTTGCGCTCAACAACCGCCATTGGGTCAGCAATAATCCTGTTCTTCGCCAGGCTCTGAGTCGATAGCTCTGGAAAACACTCCTGACCACCGGCAATATTAATGACTTCGCTGACCCACTGAATTCCGGTGATAATCGGATCATACCACTCTTCAAAATAGACAACAGGTAGCGAAATATTCTCTTTTGCCTGCCTTGTGGCTACATCAGTTTTTAGTTTGGCCAGTTTCCGATTGGTTTTTTCTACCCATAGCAAAGCTTTCTCCTGTGCGCCGACCAATGAGCCCAGGGTCACAATCATTGTTAAAATTTCATCAATTGACCGTTGATTAAATATATGGACATTAAGTCCCTGGCGAATGAGTGCTGAGGCAATATCGGCTTGTAAATCTGAAAATCCGAGCACCAAATCGGGTTTTAGTGCCAATATTTTATCAATTTTTGCAGTCGTAAACGCACAGACGCGTGGTTTTTCTTTACGTGCATTAGCAGGTCGAACGGTATAACCGGATATGCCGACAATGCGTTGCTGCTCGCCGAGTAAATAGAGCATTTCTGTCGTTTCTTCAGTGAGGCATACTATTCGTTGTGGAGTATAGTCAGTCATGTGTGGATATTGTAGTTTAGCAATGAAATTACTATCGATAGCAAAAGATAAACAATATTACGTTTGCGATGATCTAATATCAAGCCGTTAGTTAACTAAAGTTGGGTAGCCAAATTAAATTTAGCACATACATTAGTTTGTTTATTCTTATTAACATACTACTGAAAATAGTACTTTATAGCTACAACAATAAAAAGTACTAAGGTATTTCACCCATTATTTAACATTTCCAGAATATTCTGCTGATATTTACTATTGACTATGTTTTACTAGCACATTATTAAAACCCGAGCAATTAATCAGGACATGTACACACCCTCAATCCCTGAGTCACTACTATCAGAATTGTCTAAAATCGGTCTTGACCCGGTCAACCTTGTCAGCATATTTGAAAGTGATTTAGCCTCCTTTAAGCAATATGGTACCAGCTATCTGTTATTATTCGATTCGTCAATTATTGTTGCCGATAATCATCGTATTATTCGCTCGTTTACCCTTGCTGAAATTGACAAAATACGACTTGACGAACGCTTTGGGCTCTCCAGATTAGTTGCCTGTCGAAAGGGTATCGACAAGGATATTATCTATTTTACTAAATCCCGTTCGGCTGAATTTTCCGCCACTAGCCGCTTGATAAATAACTTTATTAAAACCGGTCAATTTCCACATAATGTAACTATCGCAGACACTCATTGCCCATCCTGTACCAACCCACTGCCCGAAAGCGGTGGCAAGTGCCCTTTGTGTGTACCGAAACTAAAGGTATTTAGACGTTTATTATCCTATCTGCAGGAATACAAGGCGCGTATATGGATCATTGTTGTTTTTACCTTTGTCGCGGTTATTGCACAAATGGTAACGCCTTATGTGACCAAAATTATTGTCGATGATGTTATCTTAGCTAAAGACCCATCTGCCCTGCTATTCTGGATAAGCTGTATGATCCTGGCGGGATTCACTTATTTAGTATCCCGATGGTTGATTAGTATCTGGTCTTCGTGGCTAAGCGCCCGACTAGTGGCAAAACTCAGGTCAGACCTACATGCTCATTTACAGAAACTGAATCTCGATTATTTTTCCAAACGTGCCTCGGGCGATATCATGTCTAAGGTCATGCAGGATACCGCCGAGATACAACAATTCTTGATTGAAGGACTGCCGTTTCTATTAGTTAATAGTATTTCGTTTATTGCAATCGCCATTATTCTAATCAGTATTGACCTCTGGTTAGCATTGCTTGTTTTTTTTCCGGTGCCTTTACTAGTCGTAGGTATAAGCTGGATCTGGAAACGTATGTACCCTATGTTTCTTAAACGTAATAGCTATCGTGGTGATATGAATGCGGTACTAAACGAGTCGATACGCGGCGTTAAAGCCATAAAAGCCTCCGTGCGAGAATCTGACCGGGTTAGCCGATTTGACCAATCAAATCACAAATTACGCGATACGGTTACCTCACTGGAAAGACACTTTGCCGGGTTTGTAGAAAGTAGTTTCTGGGTCATGTCTTTAGGGGTAACGGCGGTATGGTTTGTCGCAGCAATGCGCTTGTCGTCGGGCGATAGCACTTTATCGATTGGCGACCTGCTGGCATTTGCCGGTTATATCTGGTTATTCTACGGGCCGTTACAATGGTTTGGGGTAATTATTAACTGGATGACCAATACCATGGCGGCATCAGATCGAATTTTTACTATTCTTGATACCAAAGCGGAGGCCTATGAGCCCGACAATTTTTTGCTTGAACCTGATGTTAATGGCTATATAGAATTTAAAGATGTGCACTTTAGCTATGAAAATGGCGCTGAAATTATCAAGGGTCTTAGCTTCTCGGTAAAACCCGGCGAGATGATCGGTTTGGTGGGTAAATCTGGCGCCGGTAAAAGCACGATTATTAATTTAATTTGTAATTTTTACCAGGCAGATTCGGGCGAGATACTCATAGACGGACAAAATATCGAAAAATACAAGCTCAAGGATTTACGTCAACATATCGGTATTGTTATGCAAGAGCCTTTTCTGTTTCAGGGATCGATAAAAGATAATATTGCTTATAATGCCCCCGATGCTGATTTTTCCGCGATTGTTTCCGCCGCCAAAGCAGCGCATGCACATACCTTTATTGTCAATAAAGACGCGGGCTATGATTCGGTTATCGGCGAAAATGGTATTAAGTTATCCGGCGGTGAGCGCCAACGAATTGCCGTGGCCCGCGCGATACTGCAAGACCCAAAGATATTGATTCTCGATGAAGCCACTAGCCATGTCGATGTTGAAACTGAAAAAGACATTAAGGACGCCATGGATAATCTAGTCAAAAACCGCACAACGATCGCCATTGCCCACCGACTGGCAACCTTAAGCAGCGCCGATCGACTGATTGTGATAGACGATGGCATGATTGCCGAGAGCGGAACCCACAGCGAATTATTATTAAAAAACGGTATCTATAAACGCCTGTTAGATACTCAATCAAAAATGAACAAAATTAACGCTAATGCTCATATCGCTTAATTGAAGATACCATGAAACTAAAACATAAATCCTTTACACTAAAACGTGACCACGACACCGTGCTATTGCAATATACGGGAGATAAAGAATCATTCCCGGTTAAATTTATAAGGAACCGGCCTATATCCGCTGTAAAATCGGAAATATCAATACTACATGCTACAGAGAACAAGGAACTTGTTTATATAGGCTTGGAAGAGACCTTGGATGAAAAAATTCAAAGCATCATCGATGAAGAAATTGAAAAATCATATTTTATTCCCGTTATTACCAAAATAAACAGCATCATTACCCGTTTTGGTATTCACTATTGGGATGTGGAAACAAACTACGGGCCCAAGGTATTCCTCTTACGCTCACCGGCACAAAGTATCGAGTGGAAGACTGAAACGCATTGCATGTTAAAAGACACCATGGGTGTTTACTTTGAAATTCCAGATTGTTCAAGTATGGATACTTTGAGCCAAAGTATAATGCATCGAATTATTTAGTACCGCCAACATTTTTTTATCTCGCACCAGAATCAGTGCGAACGCTGTCTGTGTCGACAAAAATATTTATTTGCCCTTAGCAGGTCGTGAGCAACAACTCTGAACAACATAAAGTTACCTTTGCTCATTCAATTCAAATTTATTTTTTAATTTAGCAGATAGATTTTCTATATTATTACCGGCAAGCAGTAATATTGATAAATTGCTTAAGTTTTCCATAGATTGAGGTATTTTTTCGATATTGTTGCCTCTAAAATTTAGATAAGTCAATTGACTTAAGACACCTATCCACTCAGGAATTTTAGTGAGATTATTATTTTCAAGAGTAAGCTGCTTCAACTTACTTAAATTTCGAATCGACTCTGGCAATTCAGTGAGACTATTCTCATCGAGATGAAGCAGGGTAAGGTTCGCCAAATTTTCAATCGACCTCGGTATTCCAGTTAGTTTATTGTTATCAAGATATAAACTATCCAATGCCGTTATCTTGCCAATTGACCCAGGGAGTTCTGTCAGACTATTGCCACTCAAATTAAGCTCTCTGAGCTGACTTAAGTAAATAACCGCCTCGGGCATATTTGCCAGATCGTTACCGCTAACATTCAGCCTAGTCAACCGAGTTAAATTGGCAACCCACTCAGGGAGTTCAGCAATACTATTGCTCTGAATAAACAGCTCCTTCAATTGATTTAAGTTTTGAATGGAACCTGGAAGTTTAGAAAAATTATTACAGTTTAACCAAAGTGCCGTTAGATGGCTTAAATGCGCAATTGATTCAGGAAGTTCTGTCAGATAATTGCTTTGCAGATCAAGCTCGGTTAACCAACTAAGCCCCCCAAAAACATCAGGTAAAACCGAGAAATTATTGTAGCTGATATCAAATATAAGTAATTTACTTAATTTTCGAATTGCTTCTGGCAACTCCGATAACTTATTTTGACTAAGAATAAGCACTTCTAAATTACCTAGTCGAAAAACTACATCTGGAACGGCCGAAAAATTACTTGCGTTTAGATTAAGTACCCTCAATCTATCTAGTTTTGCCATTGTGCTAGGAAGTGCTGTAAGTCTATTCTTACTGAGATACAGAGAGTCTAATTGGCCTAATTCCCCTATTGACTCAGGTAACTCAGTAATACGATTGCGTTCAAGGATAAGTTCTGTTAGCTCCACTAACTGTTCGATTGAATCTGGTAATTGAGTAAGATTGTTTTGTTTAAAATTTAATTTTTTTAATTGACTTAAATCGCAAACAGATTCTGGAAAATAGTCAAATTCGTTAAAATATAAACTCAGTTCACTTAATTGCTTTAGACCTCGGATCGAATCTGGTAATTTTGACAACTTATTGTAGCTAAGATCAAGTATCGACAATTGACTTAACTGCCCTATCCATGACGGAATATCGCCTAAACCTAACCCCGAAAGCGATAAGTGATTAAGATATTTAAATTGATCTGAAATTAACATTGTGCCTAATTCTTCTAAGCTGTCTTTATCGTTTACTTTCACACCAGTAACAAAGCCATATTTCCAGGTTAATTCAATTTTTTCAAGAAGCGGATCAGTAAAACCTATGACTGATTTTATATTCTCGGTCATCAAAATATTATGTCGAATACGCAATCGTTCCAAACTGTCCGTATTTTTTGACATCATTTTTATTTCGATCGCCATAATTTCACCGACAATACTACCTTGCCCTTGTAACACATCGCTAAACGTCAACAAAAACTCTGGATCGTAGATATCCTTTTTTATATAGCTGAAAAATACTTCTTCAGTAACCGTTAGCATATTGTTAACCACCACCACCACAACCACCGCCACCGCCGCAGCCACCGCTGCAACTACTGCCTCCACTACAATCACTACAACTGCTATCGGTAGAGCAGTTAAAACTATTTTTACCCTTTTTATTCTTAGCTTTCGATTGTCTATTAGACAATACAAAAGCAAAAAAAATGGCTATCCATATTAAAACTATCGCACCAAAAAATACCACCTCCCTGCTATTACATGCCGGCAAAAACAATAGCAGCGACAAAATAAACGTCCAGTTGGCAACTTTTCCAACCCCTATAGACTTTTTTCGGGTACCTATTTCCGGCCAAATATCCTGAGGTGGTTTTTCACCAAATATTTTTTGATAAAGCGCGAGTGTTTTTCGGTATTGGTGACGATGCTTCTTATCTTCACTAGAGCCACCCCGCGAAGGTATATGGTGCAACCTATATCGCAATACTTTTTTACACAATCTATCCAATAGGAGTGGGTATAGGTCAAATGTAGATGCCAGGCAACATCAACCACCTTTGACGGCGTGACTGGTCCATGGACAGTGGCCAGGTATAAAAATTTTTTGTACTCATGAATCACCCTGCGGGAAAATTTTCGACTCCAATTATTTTCGTCGGCCAGTTTATGATAAAAACGAAAAGTTGCATCTGTATCAGCTATTCTGAATTCATCTAAGTTCTTTAAAAGTGTGTTATTACAAAAATTGTTATTGCTATTCATATTGATAGTATTCTCCCCGATAAGCTAAAAATATTGCTATCGTTTGTTTTGCTATCAATAGCCTATCAGTTGAGAAGAACACAGATCAAGTCGTAAAGACTTTTAAAGTCTATACTTGATTTGCATTAAATAGTTTTTTGTGTCTTTTAAACTCAAAAAAAATCGCCAATTTCAAAATGTCAAACTTTAGAAATAGCATAAATGGCTGAGGTATGAGCAAGTCAAGCGATGTATTTATAGAACCTGATTATTTTTGCTTA
>QILK01000061.1 GCA_003233345.1 Gammaproteobacteria bacterium
AAAGATAAAAAGTTAAATGCGACGTTTGGTGCGCTTTCTGACCCGACACGCCGTGCTATCTTGGCGCGTTTAGCCAATGGTGAAGCGCAAATGACTGAACTGGCCAAGCCTTTTGGTATTTCATTGCCAGCGGTTTCCAAGCATCTTAAAGTACTGGAAAAAGCTCAATTGATTACGCGGAGAAAAGAAGGGCGTATACATCGTTTTAGTGTTAATCCTGATCCTATTCTTTCCGCAAAATCATGGATTGAAAGGTATCAGCAATTTTGGGATCAACAGTTAGATGCCCTCGGTGACTATCTTGAACAAGCTGCTAAAAAGGAGACAAAGAAATGACATTTGTTGCTGAGACTGCCACACAAACTTTAAATCTTAGTCGCGTTTATAACGCCTCTCGTGAAGTTATTTATAACGCCTGGACTAATCCTGAGATATTGGGACTTTGGTTTGGACCTCATTCACATAAATGCAAGGTTGAGAAACTCGAGATCAGGGAAGGCGGCGAATACCAGATTCGAATGATCCCGATTGTTGATGATTCGGATTGTGGTGGCGATACGACTCAAGATTCAGTTTGCGCAGGAAAATTTGTTAGTCTTAAAGCCGACGAAGAAATTGTGATGACCTTTGACTGGATCGAAAATGGCTTGGAGATGGGGCCAACCTTGCTGACCATTAAACTCACCGATACTGACAATGGCACTAAACTAGATTTAACGCACGAGAAGATACCAACGACAGAAGCGGCGGAAGCGCATAAAGGTGGTTGGGAAGGTAGTCTGGAATGTCTGGCAGAATATTTAGCAGCAGATAGCTAACTCTGTGTCAGCAACAATTTAGCCACTAGTACTCCGCGCAATTAATTTTTTCACTTAGTGAGTAGCTCGGGCTACTCGCTAATTCGCGTCTTAGCTATAAAGAATTGACCAATTAATAGTCAGCTTTGTAAGCACTCTGTAAGTCTTAATTCAACGAATATAAAATATATTCAATCTTTTTAGTTAGTTATTAATATTCTCCTTCTCAGGCATTAATAACTAGCTAAATAATCAACAGATAGAATTTCAAATTTCTCCATTTTTGTAAGCTGTGAGTAAGCACTTAGGGGCTAGACTACTCCCATCAAGCAAGCGGAGGTCGCAAAATGAAACAGACATCGGCAAAAAAAGTAAATAATTTAGCGCTACTACGGAAAGTAATGTTGATCATTTTAATGGGAGGCTTGCTGATACCGCAGTGGATATTTGCATGTGAAATGGAGTCGATAGACGTAAACGCATATCATTTTATTAATCTGATCGATAAAAAAACCGGGCAAACAATAAAAAATAAGTCGGTGACTGTTTGGCTTTATAAAGACAAGAAGAGTAAAAAATCGCAATCACTCATGTATCAAAGTGACCCGATCGGTCGAATCGCCATCAAAAAATATTTTGTCAATCAGTCCACGGCTATTCATATCGATGGCTATCGCATGAAAAAATTATTATCCGAAGTTTCCAAGCTGGGAGGTAGTATTCAAGGACGAGATATTCAGGGAAATACGATGACAATTAAGCTCGAAAAGCTAAATTGAACAAACCATCGTAAATATACAGGGAAGTTTTTATGGGCCTAGTGAGCCGGGTTAATGGATTTGACCCGGTTCATTTTATATTTAGCAAGCATCGAGTCTGATAATCGTATTTATGCCGCTTAAGTAATAATTGATGATCCAATATATTTAGAATTAACAATCACTTCTACTCGTCACTTAATTCAAACTGTTATTCTTGACGGGAAAAAACCGTTATGATACTTTCGCAGCCAGATAGAGGCCCCTTTTAGGGTTAATAGGGAATACAGTAATGTTTACTTAAAGCTGATGCTGTAGCTGCCCCCGCAACTGTATATGTAGAGTGAGTACTCAATTGGTCAAATCTCTGACCACAGCCACGATATAATATTGGAAGGCTGAGTACTGATGATGACGCATAAGCCAGGATACCTGCCACTATTCTTGTCGTCCTTCCTGAAAACGTGGGGTTTACAGGTGCGGAATCCGATAGTGACGACGTTGGAAACTGCGTTGTCATATAATTTTACTGCTATCGTATTGCGTTTAAGGCGCATTTCATCTCAGCGACGTAGATTCCTTCGGTATAAATAATAATTCTTAAAATTACAAGAAGGGAATAACAATGGTCGCTAAACCCATTTCATATAATAAATATGTTTATCTATTAAATTCGTTAACTGCAATCGCTTTTTTTACTGCGTCAACGCCAGTGTTGGCAGAGACAGCAAAAGACGTGGTGGTATCAGCGAGTCGTATCCCCGTGCCGGCGAACAGCGTCGGTAGTTCTATTTCGGTAATAACAGCAAAAGACATTGAACGACTTCAAGCAACATCGGTCGCAGATGTCTTACGTACCGTACCCGGTGTAGCCGTTAGTCAGACTGGCTCGCAGGGGGGATTATCGCAAGTACGTATCCGTGGCGCTCAAGCTAACCATACGTTGGTTATTATCGACGGTATCGAAATGAATGATCCCGCGCGCTCGTCGGAATTTGATTTTGCTAATTTACTCGTGAGCGAAATTGAGAGGATAGAGGTACTGCGTGGTCCACAGAGCGCACTCTACGGTAGTGATGCGATAGGCGGTGTCATTGTTATCCAAACCAAATCGGGTGGCTCCAAGTCCGTTACCAGTAGTTCTTTAAGTTATGGATCTTATAAAACCAGCAGGGCGACGGTAGCGACACGCGGCGGTGGTAAGACTTTTAACTATGCGTTAAGTGCGATACGTTATGTCACGGAAGGTTTTTCTGCCGCCAACGAAAAGCGTGGTGCGACCGAAAAGGACGGTTATACCAATAACACCTTTAATTTAAATATGAAAATGTTACCAACTGAAAATACCCAGTTGACGGCGACATTACGAAAAACAAATGCCGAAGCGGACGTCGATGGCTTTTCTGGCGGTCAAGCCGTTGATGCAAACAGTCAGAATGAGATTGACAAGCTATCCGGTAAAGTCGGTGGACAAATAGATTTACTCGACGGCCTGTGGACACATAAAGTATCCTATGGGATGTCGCGTAACGACATAGATAGTTTTACCAATAGCCTGAATACGTTTTCCACCCGAGGTAAAAAGCAAAAACTGGATTATCAGAATTATTTTACTTTTGGCGGCGGCAAAAAAAGTAATTCTCAACATGTGCTAGTGACAGCATTTGAGCGGGAAAAAGATGAAATGTTTTCTACCTTTAGTGGTGGTAAGCGAGTTATCACTAACTTGGGTTATATTACCGAATATCGATATAGCTACCGAAAGCGATTGTTTTCGTCACTCGCGTTTAGATTCGATGATAATGATATCTTTGACGATGCTAACACAGGAAGGGCAACACTTGCCTATTTACTCGGTAGTAGTAAAAAATATCGATTGCATTCAAGTTATGGCACTGGCGTTAAAAACCCTACGTTATTTGAATTATTTGGCTCGCTACCAAACTTTACTGGCAACCCGAATCTTACGCCAGAAACGGCTAAGGGATGGGATGCCGGTATTGAGTCGCATTGGTTTAATCGAAAACTAAAAGTGGATATTACCTACTTTAGAAAAAACATTACCGATCTGATTACGGGCGCAGGCAATACCGCCATCAACCTCAATGGTGACTCAAAATCACAGGGCGCGGAATTGACTGCTCGCTGGAATGTTTCCGACAAAGTTTCACTGACCGGCAGCTATACCTATACCGAGGCCAAAACCGCAGCCGGAGTACAGCAGGTTCGGCGACCAAGGCATCATGTATCGCTTGATATCAATTATGCACCGATTAAAAGTACCAATATTAATTTAGCGATAATCGGAAAATCAGACATCAAAGATTTTCAGTTTGACGCCGCATTCAATAGAACACTGGTACCTTTAGATAATTATACGCTGGTCAATCTGGGGGTTTCCCATAAACTCAGCAAGATATTTACGGTGAGTGCCAAGGTAAAAAATCTGTTTAATGAAGAATATGAAGAGGTTTTGACCTATGGCACCTCAGAGCGTGCATACTATCTAAGTGTTAACGCCAGTTTTTGACAGGTCTTTTTGCCAGCGGACCGTTATTACATAAACGGGTCACTATATCAGGGGAAAAATGATCGAAAGATTATTGCTGTTTTTTATCAGTCTGATAACGGTCGCCAGCAACAGCTATGGAGGAGAACCCGTTGCCGGTTATCCGCAACGGGTGGTATCGATTAACTTGTGTACCGATGAACTGGCCATCCTTTTATCCAAACCCGGACAACTGGTATCAGTCACCACGCTGGTTAAAGACCCACAGCTCAGTCGTTATTGGCAATTAGCGAAACGCTATCGATCACATAAAGTATCACTTGAGCAAATTATAAGCCTCAAACCTAATCTGGTCTTGGCCAGTCAATATACACCAAAAGCCATCAGGCAAAGATTAATACGTTTAGGGTATCGACTTTATATTTTGCGGGAAGCAAAAACAATTTCCCAGGTTAAAAAAAATATTGTCGCGTTGGGCGTGCAGTTGGGAAATAAAGACAAAGCTGACAGGTTGGTAACTAAGATTGAAAGGCAATTGAATGAGTTTGATTCAGTCAGTCGCGTTGAAAAAAATAAATTATTGGACATCCTGATCTATCTCCCCGGGGGTACATCAAGGTCAGACAAAGGGTTGCTCAATCAACTCGTTGAAAAAGCAGGGATGCAAAATCTTGCTATTAAAAAGGGATACCGCGGTTGGCATCCCGTTTCAATCGAGCAATTGCTTCGCTGGAATCCCGATTTTCTAATGGTGATACAAACAGAGTCGTCCGCCCGCTCGGTGGCAAAAGAGCTATTAACACATCCTGCTATCCAATATTATCAAAAGCAAAACAGACTGATAGCAATTCCAACACAGTGGATTAGCTGCGGTAACCCTTCTATGGTAAAAACCTTGAATAGACTGACCCGTTTTCGCGAACGGTTTTTGCTGGAACGACGATGAATATTTTACGCCACAATGTCACTCGACTAAACCTGGTATTAATTTTGTTGGTAGTGACAGTGTCCGTATGTTCGCTTTTTATAGGCCATCTAAACGAATTCAGCTTTGCCTTACCCACGGATGCAAAACTCAGAGAGATCGTTATTTATGAAATTCGTCTGCCACGATTGCTTCTGGCGCTATTAATTGGTGCTGCCTTAGGTTTATCCGGAGCAGTTTTGCAAGGTTTATTGCGCAATCCATTAGCCGAACCCGGCATCATTGGCGTTTCCGGTGGTGCGGCCTTGGGTGCCGTCATCGTTATGTATTTTAATATTGTCGGCGCCGGCAGTATTTTATTACCCGTGGGCGGCATTATCGGTGCCACGATTAGTATGACTTTATTATATTTTCTTGCTGGCAAAGGCGGGCATTTATCCAAACTCATCTTCGCCGGAATTGCGATTAACGCGCTAACCGCAGCATTAATCGCTTTGGCACTAAATCTCGCTCCCAGTCCCTATGCGCTTTCTGATATTTTGTTTTGGCTAATGGGTTCTGTCAGTAGCCGTTCAATGCATCATGTTTTGATAATGGCGCCATTCGTCGTTGTTGGTACTGTGTTGTTATCATTCTCCGCCAAAGGGCTTAATGCCTTGACCTTGGGCGAGAAGGGCGCTGCCAGTTTGGGAGTTAACGTCGCAGGTTTAAAATTTAATGTCATTGTGGGTGCAGGAATTGCCGTCGGTGCCAGTGTATCGATTGCCGGCAGTATCGGCTTTGTTGGATTAATAGTGCCACATTTACTCCGTCGCTTTGTTCAGTTTAAGCCTGGTGCTTTGCTATGGCCAAGTGCCTTGGCGGGATCTGCATTACTGGTTATCGCCGATATTATTATTCGAGTGGTCCCGACTAACGCCGAACTTAAACTGGGTGTGGTAACAGCGCTGTTTGGCGCACCGTTTTTTATCTACCTGATACTCAGTCATAAACACGTGGAATATTAATGCTAATGAATATTAAACCTGTTTATCACGCACGTAATATCAGCTTTCGCCGTAGCGGTCGAAAAGTTTTGGACGATATATCGATAACGATAGAAGCGGGTGAGTTGACCGCGCTAATCGGTCCAAACAGCGCGGGTAAATCGACTCTGCTGGAAATACTGCTCGGGTTAGTAAAAAACGAAACCGGCAGTATCTTATTGCAACAACGGCCGTTATCAGATTTCTCGCCGACTGAGTTGGCGACCACAGTCGCGTACTTGCCACAGCAACACGAAACCCATTGGCCAATTTCGGTCTACGATTATGTCGCGTTGGGGCGTATCCCTCATAACCGCTTTGCCCGAGCTGCAAGCAAAGATGATATCATGCAAATTGAACAGGTGATTGATAAAACCGATATCAGACACCTGATCACACGTCCGGTTACCAATCTCTCTGGGGGTGAGCTGTGTCGTGTTAGCATCGCACGGGTGTTGGCGGTCAATGCTGACGTGATTATGGTGGACGAGCCCATTGCCGGACTCGATCCGAGCCATCAGTTATCCGTGATGCAACTACTTAAGAATGAGGCCGAATCAGGCAGAGCAGTGGTGACGGTCATTCATGATTTAAGCCTGGCATGCCGGTTTTGTGATACATTGTGGTTACTCGACAAGGGTAAGATGGTTTGTTCCGGGACAGCAGATAAGGTATTAACGGATGAGCATCTTCGCCAAGTTTATCAGGTGACTTCAAAAATTATTCAATCTAGTCCTATCAAAGTGATTATGCCTTGGGAGAGAATTAGTGAATAACATGGATACATCGAGTAATATTGGCCGTTATCAACTAGATTCCTATCAGCAAAACCCACCAATATTATTAGGTTTAGCTTTTATTGCCTCCAGTCTGGTCCATTTTTCGGTTATTGCATTAGTGATAACCACGAATAACGGACTAGAGCAAGCCGTCACTAACTATCCGCAAATCAACATTACTATAGTAACAGCAGATCCGAGTGCAGATAAAAAACAAAAGAAAACCAGCACCGAGAAGCGTGGGCATCAATCAGCAAAAAAAATAGAATCCGAAGAAATAAAACCGGCAAAAAAATCTAACAAACGCGTAATCCTGGCAACAAAAACGACGAAGAAAGTACCAGTATCATTCAATTTAAAACGAAAAAAATATAGCGCTAAACAGAAACTCAGAAAAAAGAAAACACTAGGCAAAGTAGCCAACAATACAACCTATCGTAAAAAGTCGACACCAGGTGGCAGCAGGCCACCTCAATATAAGTTGGGCAGTGCAAATAGTCCAAGACCGCCTTATTCTTACCTCGCCAGAAAGCGCGGTTGGGAAGGTCGGGTAATATTAAGGGTTCGTGTCGATAAATCGGGTTATCCGCTCAAGGTTACCGTGCAAAAATCCAGCGGATATCATATATTGGATAAAAATGCACTGGTCACTGTTAGAAAATGGAAATTTACACCGTCGTTGCGCGACGGGTACCGCGTTGACGCTAGTATTACCATTCCAATCAGGTTTGAATTTTCAGACTAAGGAT
>QILK01000075.1 GCA_003233345.1 Gammaproteobacteria bacterium
AACTGTCCACACTAATTTATCCATGTTCATATCTCACTCTAGTATTGAGACAATATCAGGAGGTTTAACAAAATATATTTCGAAACCTAGCTTAAGCAAATGCTTATTCAGTTTGGCTATTTTTTCATTTTGAAATAAATAATATACCTTATCAACTGTTTTGCCCTCAGTCGATTTAAATGTACCCTCCCGTATTTTTCTATAATCCCGGGCTTGATCCAACGGCACCTTCGAAGAATAATGCTTAAAATCCCAAAGTATCTTGGAACTTTCAATATAGCCATCAGCGGTTCTTCTTTTAGCTAGCCCATTGGCTTTTTTAAAAGTGACTCGGCCAAATCTAAAGTTCTTAAATCGACCAAGATGCAGCTTCGCAAATGTTTCAAACATCGAGCCTTTGAGTGCAGCACCCATTCTTGGTTCCGCTATAACTAATGCTTCTGAAACCTTATTAAATTTTTGAATATCAGGACCGATTCTCGCGGGCGCTAATACCGTTAAGGTACGAACGAAGGTTCGGTATGCTGTGACTGCATTGGCTTTGTCAGCTTTTGTCAAAAACTTGCCGATGACCGCTAAGTCCTTTTTGCTAATTCCTGATTTTGTGATTGCTATCATCAACTGTTTATGTTTCTTTAATTTTTGTTTTATTATTTTCTGATTAATCCCTGCTGGTAATGCTGCCAGAACTTCATTAATTTTTGTTAATGTTTTCGCTTTTCTAGCGGTTACAGTCATTGTGTTTAGATACTTTTTTACCACATCAATATCAACTTTACAAGGCGACGCACATCCTAATATTGTTCGCTTGAGTACGGGTGAAAACTTGCGTAGTTTTAGTAATGCTCTTTTAGATAGCGTTCCCAATTTGTTAATACTTGATAATGACAAATTCTTTACCGTTCTAGCAAATAACAGGAGTGCTACCGATACCCATTTTTTGGCTGCCTTTAATGTCGTAAAGGTTTTCGGCGCTTTAACGACTCTATTCGTTAAAGAATTGTTTCGAATTTTTTGCTGACGCTGGGTAATTATGCGTTGCTGCTGTTGTCGCAACCGCCGTTGTTGCTGCATCCGTTGTAACATTTGTTGGCGCATTCGCTGCTGCATCCGCCGTTGTTGTATTCGCCGCTGCATCCGCTGTCGCATTTGCCTTGCCATACGTTGCCGCTGTAGGGCGCGTTGTCTCTGCATAGCGCGTATTTGTGCAGCTCGTATTTGCGCGGCTCTTATTTGTGCAGCGCGTTGTTGTGCCGCTTGTTGCTGTTGGTAGTTACGATTTCGACTAGACGGGGTATAAGAATAAACAGAGTCAATAATGAAAATGAAGGAAAGCAGTAGAATCAATCCATTTAGCGCCCGAACTTTAAATTGATTTTTAGCAAGCACTTTGGCTCTCCTTTATTGTTAATGCACCTTCCTTGGAATTAGTAACAGCAGTATAAATTTGATGATAGGATTTGTATTTTAACTATATGCAAATGATTTTAAAGGAAGTGGAGACCATTACGATATATTAGTATCCGTTATATTTAAGAATTAATAGAATTTTTTCTAGGGCATTTATTGTCGAATTGTGCAGCACTTCTTTTGTGCGGTGGGTCAAGAAACCGAATCTTATTCGTAAGATTAATCATCATGAGTGATGCAGGTCTCCTTTTTTTCTTTACAATATCTGCTGCACGCCTATTCTAATAATTCCAGATGGATCGGAAACCTATGAGTATGTCACGAAATTATAAAACTATTGTTTCGACCTTCACCACATTTGTACTTATTTTTTTGCTCCCGATTGGGACGTTTGCCTCTAGCTATTACAAATATAATGATCCCAAGGCTCGATATATAATTCAATTCCGTTGTGAACAGTCCGAAAAAATAAAAGTCATAAAATCTGATGACAAGGTGAAATGTGATTATCACTTCTATTAAGGATAATAAAATGCGCATCTGTAATAAATTGAAATCATATCTGTTGACATTGCTACTTTTGACAATGTGTACGCAGGTGTTCGGCTCAACAGTCTATACTGACCCAAAGCATCGGTATAAAATTGACCTGAATTGCACGCGCATCGAACATTGGAAGCAAGTGTATGTAGAAACCTATTTTGGTAAAAGCCGAAAACAAATGGACCGAATTCTACAATCTTCGATTGACCCTATCGTTGCATAAATTTTGCGTAAATTATAATTAGGCAGCTTGCTCAATCGCGTTTAAATAATGCAACAACTCATTTTCAACGGTCTTATTTGCATTCATAGATAGAGTGATCTTACCGTTTGGGCGAATCAACCGTCCGGCCCGTTGGATAATACGTTGGCGTAAACTATTGAGTTGTTCGAATGGCCAAAGTGATTTGCGTTTTGTCACCGTATTTCTTTTGCGTGGGTTTACCCTCATCTGTAATTCTCTTGATAGGTTATGTGCCAACAGGGTCGCGAGCATGTAAACTTTATTGCCGTTCCAGGTGCGGGTTGGAACATAATCTAATTGATTCTGTGATTTGAGCTCTGCAAAGATCCCTTCTTGACTGCCACGACCGTTGTGATAAGCGACGACGTGATTAGCGGTTGTGGTTTTATTGGTAATGATTACCTTAAATTCGTAACCCTGCTCATAAGGAATAAACAAATCAAGTTGGACGGGCTGCTTAGTTTGTTTTTTAACCGTTTTTCGAACAGCGATAAATCGATGGCGTTCTAGCCAGCATTTAGGTTTCCATTGGATTTCAAAATAATCGCACTGACGATTCATGTCGTACCAACGCTGCCGACTTTCAATTTGTTCTTTGAGTGCAACCAACCGTTCAAAAGGAACACTGATACTGTATTCGATTTTTTTCTGATCCAGGACGGCAATTATGGCATCACTAAAAAAGGCGCTATCCATTCGTACTTCGATCACCGCACGGGGCAAAACGCTTTTAACCTGTTCTATACAGTCCGATAGGAAGGTTTGCGCTCCATTTGAGTCATGCACATTGCCACTGCGATGGAGCACATCAAGCACCTGACCTGTCTGGGCGAGGGTGCAAAATAGTGGGTAATAACTTCGTTGCCCTTTCTTTTTTCGGTTATACCCAATCGCTGTGCCTTCGGCAAAACGTCCTGTGCCGATCACCGAACCATCAAAATCCAAGGTCACGCGATTTAATTCCAAACGCGATAAGCGATCCAGAACCAACTGGCCATTTAATCCTTGAAGCTTGTTCACACTATGATCATCCACCGACGAAAGGGTTCGGCTGAGGGTCGCCACATCCGGTAAACGCTTGAGTCCAAGCAAACGCTGTACCAAAGGGTCTTCCTCGTAGTAACGAATCGAACGTAACTCGCGATACCCTAATAACATATGGACCACTAACAACAACACAATACGGGAGTACCCAAAAATCGGGGTGACTTTCACGTGTCGAAAACAATTCCTGAGTCGGCTTGATAGAGATAAAGCGTCAAACAAGCGTTGAAATATAAGTAATCCTGAAAAGGAGGTGAGTTGTTGCTCTTCAAAACGAAGTGCAGGGATTGCATAAGTTTTACAGTGAGTCTCAGATCTGCTAATCTTCATAATAAGTGGTTTCTTTTTTAGGTTTGATTTGTTTTGTCGAACTTTATTTTACCTGAAGAGGGGCCGCTTTCTATTTTTCTTTATCTCCATCACTGCTTTATAGAGACAGGTTTGACTGATCCTGGATCTCACCAGGAGTGCATTCCAGAAACAACCATGCCATTGCATTATTACTCGGTATTTATAGTCTTTTTTTCTATTTTTAAGTATTATTTATGCAACAGTAAGGATTAGTCACCTTGAAAGGGCTGGTCCCTATACTTATGAGTGTCCTTGCATTCCATTGACCCCATCATCATTCTGGCACCGAAAATCATCACATAGATTACCATCGCCATGGTGATTGCGCCGCCATAATCGACATTGATAATTTTGAAAATCAAAGAGAGAAAATAACTATTCGTTTATAGACAGGCTACAGAGACTGTGAGTATAATCCAATGTGGTACGTTTATAATCTTGTGGCACTCTAATCAAATTAGAAATTTAAACTCCATTTAAAGGGAACACGATGAAACCCCCCAATCTCTTGCCGATTTTGCTCGGCGCACTGAGTGTCCTTGCATTCTTTTACCTATCTCGGTATTCCGAATTAGGCCTTGTTGTACCCGGTACTACTCCCCTAGTTATCTCGTCTTTATATAATGGGCAGGTATAACCCCTAGCCGTTCCAGAAACAATGATATTCCTACGCGATACTTCGAATTTATAAATACAGTATTCATCTTGCCACTGGCTAGTGGAATAATAATCTTTTCCACCTGCCCAGAAGCGCATCTTTACGTTAATGACAATATACTTTCTATTATTTTTAGAATAGGTTCTGTGTGGTTTAACCCACTTTCTGACTAATTCGTTAAGCGGTGCACCGATCCAGGTATTAATCAATTGTTGATAATAGGGAGTCTTTGGAAACGGCCTTGAAGAACTAGCCATATTACACGTAGTAATATTAAACAAGAAAACAAATATAATTAATAAACGAGTTAATTTCATTGTTCTTCCTTAATCTTCTAAATATAAAACATCGTTAAAAAAATAGGTATATTCCCCGCAATTATTCAGAATTGACTGTATTAGATTTTTATATTTCAAACAAATATCAGCGTTCTATCTGTTTTACTGTTTCTTTGTTTGTCGGCCCATTAGTCCCCGATTGAGCTGCACTACCACTCGCTCCACGATGATGAGTACCTTCTTTTCCGCCCGGCTGCGTATGCCCCATACTAAACGCAACCGCCAAACTACCCGTCAAGGCCCCTGCCATATTTGATGCCTTCCATAAAAAATACATCCCTATCGCGCCTAATAACGTAAATAACATCAATTGCTTCGAATCTTCAAACTCTTTTCCCGCCGCAAACTTTAAAATAATATCTCCCATCATTACATAGAGGATAAACACCAAAGTTAAGGATACCAGTATCTGTAAAAAAACGTAATATAATACCACCCGCAGCCAGCCCATAAATAATTGCCTGACCGGGCCTTTAAAAGCATATAAAACAAAGAAAATCGGGGAGATTGCCATTAACAAACCCAAGCCAACCTTGGCGATCAACAGATAGGCCACGGCCATCGTTAGCATTCCGTAACCACCGGCGGTGGCTAAGAATGACATGAACGCCCATTTTTCAGTCGCCCCTATCCTTTTGTTCCTACTATCCGACATTGCTGAAAACCTTTCCATAGCCAACTTTATTAAAAGTATACCGCCAAACCCACCACCGTATTTAAAAAAATTACCACAGCGTTTTTTGATGAGTTTATTACCCAGTTTACCGAAAATAATAGTCGACTTTAACGCCAGTACTGCCGTGCCTTTGATGGTTATACAGGTTGTAATATGGTTAGTGGTCTCGGTTGTTAATTCATAGACGTTTTTTTGGAATATACCTGGGTTCGTTGCTAATATTACCGCTGCTGAAAGTACCAGTAAATGTTTGGCCGCCTCGCCCAGTGGTTGCTTGATCGATCCCATCATCATTCGGGCGCCGAAAATCATCACATAGATCACCATCGCCATGGTAATGGCACTGCCGTAATCAGCATTGATGATTTTAAAAATCGACATGACAAATTCTTTCATCACTGTATCAATTGATAAGAATATTGTAAACAATTGCCCTATCGACAATTCTTGAAAGCATTCACCCTGCCTGTTTTTTTTACAGGGTTTTTTATTAACGATTGATTTCTTAGGTATTTTTTTCTTGCCAGTGTCAGTTGAAGTAGCATTGGAGGCGGCAGTAGTTGAAGAATCATTAGCTGCATTTACATTGGAATTGGCATAGACAATCAATACCAAGGTTGCCGCAATAAACATTACTATGAAATTTATTATTCGCATTGAGTCATCACCTACAAAGTAGTGCGATCGTTATTAATCGCTAATAATTTTTTCGAGTATATCTACAAATACCCGGTGCTTCGAGATATATAAATTGTATTTTGATAGCTGCATTGGTATAAGGCAGACTTATTTCCATTATATTTTCTCCTTCATCCTCTCCCTCTATTTTTATCATTTTTGTAAACCTAATAACCTAAGCTAATCTTAAACTGTTATTATTTTCTACACTGACAATAACCCTAAACTGACTTTACTGTGTGGCGATCTTCGACGCGGTCGTACTGGTTTTTTTAATCCCAGGCCGCAATACCTGTTTCTGAATTTCCACCACACTACGCTGCTGCATCATTTGCATTTGTGCCACCAACGCCATCATCTGCGCCATTTCTTTTTCGTATTTAAGCATGACCAATTGCATTTCGATTTCAGCGCCTTCCATGTTGGCGGCGCTGCATTTACTATCGTCGTCAACCGATTTACCTTGACAGTTTTTTGTCAGGTAACGGTACTTTTTATGAATTTCCTCTAACAGCTTGTCTGCCTTGGGCAGATTTTTTCGGTGGATGTGTTTTATTTTTGAATCGGTATGATCAGCATGGTCGTCCATGCGTTTGTAGTGAAACGCCATGACCTGATCGCCTTCTCGGGTGGTGAAGTCTCCGGCACTCCAGGGTTTTCCGTAAAAGCTTCTGCCCTCTTTCTGGTATTTTTTATATTCGGCCGAAGCAGTTCCGCGGTAGTCGTAGTTATCTGGTATTCTTGGATCCCAGGTGTTAAGCCCTATATTTAACGTAAGGTTGCTCAGCCGGGTTTTCATTTGCGTTATTTGTTGCAGTTGATATTTTAGCCGCTGAAATCGGGTTGCGTTTTCAATTTTTTGTTCGATAAGATTCAGTTGGTTTTGTATGGTATGCGGTATATCAAAGACCGGTCTGCCCACTGCTATGTTTGCGAACAAGCAGAAGTAGCTGAAAAATATCAAACCCAACAATTGCTTTTTCATGAGTACCTCCTCTGGTGATAAAAGAACAGCACTATCTAAGGCTCCGTAAACTACCGGTGGTATTCGTCGACTTTTTTATACCGGGTCGCAACACTTGTTTTTGTATTTCCACGATACCGCGCTGTTGCAGCATTTGCATCTGTACCATGAGCGCCATCATTTGTGACATTTCTTTTCGGTATTTAAGCATGACCAGTTGCATATCGACCCGGGCAGCGGCTCTATTGGCAGCACTGCACTTACTATCATCATCGACTGTTTTGCCCTTGCAATTTTGAGTCAGGTAACGATATTTTTCGTGAATGGACTTCAAAAGTTTATCCGCCTTGGGTAGCTTTTTTCGTAATATATGTTTTATCTTTGAGTCAGTATGATCAGAATGATCGTCCAGGCGCTTGTAGTGAAAGGCCATGACCTGATCGCCTTCGCGAGTCGTAAAGTCGCCGGCACTCCAGGGTTTGCCGTAAAAGCTTCTGCCCTCTTTCTGGTATTTTTTGTACTCTGCCGAGGCCGAACCACGGTAATCATAATTATCCGGTATTCTTGGATCCCAGGTGTTAAGTCCTATATTTAACGTAAGGTTGCTCAGTCGGGTTTTCATCTGCGTTATTTGCTGTATTTGTTGCCTTAGTTGTTGAAACTGTGTTCTGTTGCTAATTTCTTTTTCAATACGATTAAGTGTGCTTTGAATCGTATTCGGTATATCAACAACGGCTTCAACTGCCACCACCATGCCCGGTAGCAAACTAAAGCTGATAAGTACTATCAGACTCATAAACAATTTTTTCATACACACCTCCTCAGGCTATTCCTAAGCAATGCCATTTAAATATCTAACTTTTGCGCCCCGGCCATAAATTCAGGTAACCATTTATCCGGGTCAGATCCATATTGCTCCATGACTTCATACATATAATTAACCGTTTCTTTACGCGCCGATAAAACCGGAATAAAACGTTCCAAGCCTTTTAAATCAAATTTGCAAATCACGCTATCGGTACCGTGGCGAAGCAGAAACTGCCGCGTTTCCACCGGCGTATTTTTTATAATGTCGTATTCCCGTTTTGAGAAACGTAATTTTTTAGTATACAGTTCCTGGCTGGCCTTGAAGTTGGGAAAAAACACCACAGTCTCGCATTGCTGATAGAAAGCATAGCCGTTTCTGTTACTTAATATTTCGTCCGGGGTTTGTGTTGCACCGAGCAGAATACCGTTTTTCTTACGAATGGTCCGCGACCAGTCATTGACCCGCGCGCCAAATTCCTCGTCTTGTAAATACTTCCACATTTCGTCAATCGCAATCACCGAACGCACGCCCATATCCAGCGTCAGTTCGACACGGTAAAATAAATACATGGAGATCACTGTCCGTGCCACCGTGTCGTCGAGTATATTGCCCATGCCAAACGCGTTAATCGGATTGTCGAAATTAATCTGATCCTTTTCATTATCAAATATCCACGCATAAGCGCCTTCACCACACCAGCTTTCTATCGCCGAGCGTAGTTGGGTAAAGGAATTGGGGATAAATCGACGTAAGTGAAAAATTCGGCGGTGGTCTTGATCCATGCTGTACGTTTGCTTTACCACATCTTCGAGTACACTCGATTCCTCTTGTGTGACCACACGGTTTAACGATTTCTGCGCCATCATTTTTAGTAGATCGAGTAAAAACCCACGGTTTTGATCGGTGTCTGGCAGTTGAAACGGATTAAAACCCGTGCTTTTACCGCGCATGATATGCGAATAGGAACCACCCGCTGCCAATACCGCTATCAGGCAACCATCGTCCTTATCAAACAAAAATCTTTGTCCGCCATATTTTAGTGTTTGCATAAACACCATCATCATAAACGTTGTTTTACCGGTACCGGTCGAACCCAAAATCAGGGAAATACCGATATCACGATGATGTAGATTAAAATAGTATGGTGTGCCACCGGTGGTTTCGATCGCCATGATACACTCGCCCCAGTGGTTGCCATCAAACTGGCCTTCAGGCACATTGTGAAACGAAGAATAACCGGCGAAGTTTTTTGACGATATACCAGCGTTGCGGGCAATATAGTGGTAGTTCGCCGGTAGTTGCGCCCAAAACGACGCTTCCTTATTCATATCCTCTTTTCTTAAGATAAGACCCACTTCACGTAACGTCGCGTCGATCATACTCACTGAATCATTAAGTTTTTCTAATGTTTTTTCAAAACATAAAATAGTGCAATGGTGATCCCCATAAACAATACGACCGGACGCCACATCGTCGGCGGCTTCATTCAGGTCAACCATTAACGACACCGCCTTGTCATCGATCTGTTTCATTTTGTCCTGCTGACGCTTAAATTTATACAGCGAAAAATCACGCCCATGCGGTAAAAACGACTGGCTCATGATAAAGGAACAGGGAATACTCAACAGACCATTAAGAATCCCAGGATAGGTGACTTCGTTATACTGGGCGATACTTAATAGCGTACAAAATCGGGTTTGATCCGGTGTTTCACCACGGACTTCAATGGCCGAGCCAAATGAGATACGCCGGGTGGGAATATAATCAGC
>QILK01000122.1 GCA_003233345.1 Gammaproteobacteria bacterium
AATAAATACATGGGAGAAAACTTTTGAAAAAATTAATGATAATTGGAATCACGTTTTTACTGTTTCAAACAACACAGGTATTTTCTGATGGAAGATCAGGCGGTGGTTTTAACTTGACACCTTACATTGGTTTTAATGCAGGTAGTAGCAAAGCTAAAAATGTTAACACCAATGATGATACTGATACAAGCTACAGGTTATATGGTGGGCTAAACTTCAATCGCTATGTTGGCGTTGAGATTGGATATGCAAATTTAGGTGAATTTTCATCTCCATCAGGTGTAGCTTCTTGGGAGTACACGTCACTATACACAGCGGTAGTTGGAAAACTACCTATTAATAGCAAGTTTAGTTTAACTAGTCGACTAGGGTATGGTAGATATGATGTTGATGGGTCGGGTATCGGTGCTTCTAGAGATGGATCAGATCTGGTTTATGGGATCGGTGCATTATATCACCTAAATAGTAGAGTGGGTATCGCTTTAGATTATATGCGTTACGATTTTGGTGATGTAGTCGAAAACAAAGCGTTTTCTCTCGGCATTCAGTATAGTTTTAATAAGTAGTTCTAATATTTTGATTTATTAAAGCCAGGTAAATCTTGGCTTTTTTATTGTTCCCGCCTTTTGTTTTTCCCGTCATATTCCGTTTTTGATTTTAATTGGGAAACACTTTTATTTTCTCTGAAATTTTTTCTATGTCCATCAAAAAAATGCTACCTGCGTTACTGATCGCGTTTAGGTTTATTTCGTAAAATTGAAATTAGTCTAGACTTGATGACTTGTGTTTGTGATTCATATTAACTTTGCTGCGTTAAACATTGTTATTTTTTACCCAGATAAATTTCAAGCAAGCATTAAGCAGGTTAACGCAGAAAAGGGTTTAGTCGAACAAGCTTAGGTGTGGCGGGTAACGGTGAAAATTCTGCTGTACTAGTTTTTGCTTTCAGGTGCGCAAGACTCTTCTTGATGACCACCGGGTCTTCGATGCAGGCAATCACTTTGACGTTAGCCCCACAATCTGGCACTTTCATCGTTTACAAAACAAATAGACTGGGCATTTATCTTCGGCTCCATAGCGAGCGGCAAAGAGACAGCGGCGAGCAATATCGACTTGATGATTATTGGTGACGTTGGCCTTACTAAAATGGTGACTAATCTTTATTCTGCACAGGCGACGTTAGGACAGAAAATCCAAAACTTTATAGCATAAAAGAATAAAATCAAATGATAGTAGAATTACCTCCTCTGATTGCAGCACCCGTTTTACTTTTTTATCCCATACAATTTGCTAATAATATATGTGATGCATGTAACCATGTATGGTATAGAAAATTTGAAAAATCATACTCATTTAGATTGATAATATTTGTCAGTTTAATGCTAACTACAATTGTTTTGCTATTTATCTATTTATCATCGAAATACATCGTATTGTTTTCTCAAATATCGGAATAAAACCGGTATTTTCTTGTAATATAATTCGTATTTTGAATTGTAATTCACATCATTTTTTAAATTTCTTAAAGCACTCAACTCCAATGGGCCTTCGCCATGCACTACCTTAACCGGTCAAAGCGTTTTTTAAATTTAAGTTTTAATGAAAGGGTAAGTCTTTCTCAGAAAATAGCCGATGATTTTGGCGAACTGATTTAAAATTAGCAAATTGAGGTTGGTGTCGATTGTGTATGAAGTAAATAATGGCATTATTTAATGTACAATACTAGTGCATATAAAATCAGTTTTATTAATTGCTAACGATAGCTCTATAATTTGAAACAACCCAGTCTCGCTGCTCTTGCGTATCTGGTACTAATATTCCTCTTTTCGCAGATAGTTTCTCAAATGCTTCATCTGGTTCAAAACCACAATGGAGTAAAACACCTGCCGCAACTATACCTGTGCGTCCTATACCTGCACGACAATGAATAACGGTATTTTTACCTTCCGAGATTTGGTGATACAAGTTTTTGGTTAGCTCAATGTATTTTGCTACTGATTCAGGTAAGCTGCGGTCTTTAATTGGGAAAGAAATAAACTCCATCCCATTTTTTTCAGACAATATCCTTTCATCTTGAAGGCCAACATCGTAGGATTCGGATATCTCCAGTAAAGATACAATTTGATTTATTCCAAAACTAGAAATTCCTTGGAATTCATCTTCAATCCATTCACCCGACACAGGCTTTGCCATAACAGCAAGAAAACCACTTCCGATTAGCTCTACTTGATATATATCTGGTTTCATAATTTACAATATTATTTTACTTTTTGGTATATAAAGTCATACAGATCTTGAGGGGTAACACTTATCCATTCTGGTACATTTTTTTCCAACCAGTCCTTTGCCTTTGTTGGCCATCAGGGTCAAGTCTTATATGATACGCCCGGCTACCTGTCGAAATCACTCAATGCCTAAAGTTTTCATGAAAAACCTGGTTTTTAAGTACACTGTAGCAAAGTTGTACTAATTTTACAGTCATCGCACCAAAGTACATAGAGTATACCGCCACTACCCCACAACCATTCGTCATGGTCTTCTGTTGGCAACTCAGAATCCAGTTGCACAAGGAATTTCATTGTTTTATCGCATTTTGGACATGATTCATATTCAGCATCTTGTATCCAACTTGGCTGCCCACCTATTCTATTTAGGTTTTCACGACTGTTTGATGACCCCCAGCTTTGGAACAACCATCGCTTATTCAGTTGTTTAATTGACAGTTTAATTTTAACAAGCGGTACCGCAGGAAACTCTGGCTCTACCTTATTGTCTTTTATATCTAAGCTTTCGACACTACCATTGCTTTCATGCTGAAAGGACAACGTATACTCCTCCCAAGAAAGACAGGATAGACAAGTCACTAAAGAGAATTTTCCCAACCCTGATACTCCAAGATTTTCGGGTATGGTTTCTAGACTAACTAGGCCATGTAATTTTTCACCACAAACTCCGCACTTCGATTCTACTGCTCCACCAAACTCTACTTCTATTTGGCTATTTGACTCACTCTGTTTACACTGATACCAAGTTGGATGGTCGTCGTAAACATCAGCTATCCATGAATCTTCTAAATTTTCAAAATAGACCTTTGGAAAGCAAAGGTGATACGTTTCATCATTATATAATTTATTAAACTCTTTGCCCTCCCATTCAAAACCTTCTGCCATGGAATACATATTGAAAAAATCTCTGTCTGACTCCTCTCTGTCTTTAATGTTCGCAATATATTGTGACGCCACTTCCAGTGCCTCGGTATTTGATGTGGCAATCAAAGCCTCCCACGCATACTTTTTCTCGTCTGTAGACTGACTATCATCTTTCAAAATTGATTCGAGCCTTTTGATTTCCATTGAATCGGCATTTCTCCACGGCCATGCACTAAAGTCCGCCGATTGATTCGATTTGACTGTACTCAGGTATCCAAGATGTGGATTTAGGATTTGCGGTAGTTGGATACTGGCATATTCAATAGCTGACTCATTCGCATGAGTCAGCCCATTAGCCTTTATATTCTCTAGAGTAAAACTAATTACTTCTCTAAAATTTTCTTCTGATAAAAAACTAAAAGCAGCATCAAGATAAGTTCCTCCCTCTGGAATTTCTTCAATAATTTTTATCAATAAATCCTTCAATATTTCTGAATTATGTTTCGCAATTTCAAGAATTTTCTCTTGCGGATTAGACTCCCATCCTGTTGCTTTAAAATTAGTAATAAACTCGTCTGCTATATCCATAATAATTGTTTTTTATTCCTCAATTTATGCGGACTGGCTAATGTTCATCTGCTTGTTTATTTAGTCTTTCTAATTACCTTTTTTAGGGCAAAAGTCAAAAAGGGGCAAGTCCTGTATTATGCCTAATAAATTTCAAATAACTATTAACCTAAATAGATTACCAAATAATGCTCTTGGTCAGTTTCGCTTATTTATAATATAACAATGATAAACAGGAATAATACAAGACTTGACCCTAAGTTTATAAAAAATTACCGAGCCCAATAATCACTTGGTTCGCTAAATTTTCGATTTGTACTGTCGAACTCTTACCGAAAACACCATGAGAAGCTTTCGATTTCGCCGTAGTCGTAGTGTTCCATAGTATTTTCCTATTTTTAGTATCGACTAATTGTATGTTTGCCTTTAAATAGGAACGTCCTGCCGCTGCACCAAGAAAAATTCTTGCCCCTTGGCTCCTGTATCTATAGCTTATAATCTTGATTTTCAGTACTAGATCTGCTCCATTACTAGTGTTGGCTTGAACTAATTTAGTACGAGCCCTTAACTTACGCATAAGTGCAGCGGACAAATTCTTTTTTACTTTATTATATTTATTTTGCTTGGCAACCTTTTCGTTTGCTGAAATTTCTGTATGTATTGACTGATAATTAGATTCAGCTAAACAATAGTTCGATATAATTAAATTAACGCTTACTAAAAATAGAAATTTTTTCATTGCATTTTACCTTCTTCCAATTGGCTTAGCTGGAGTGCTTATATTACTTAACTATCAACTTATAACACTATTTTATTATTCATTCAAGAATGGAAGGCTTCTTAGGCAAGATGAGTCAAGTCTTGTATTATACCAAATAAACTTCAAGTAAGTATTAATCTAAATAGATTTCCAAATGATGCTCTTGGTCAGTTTCGCTTATTTGTAATATAACAATGATAAATAGCTATAATACAAGATTTACCCCCTAAGTCAGTCCGATTGAATACTTGTAATTGTAAAAAAATCCGATACAATGCACGGCATAATGAAACTTTTAAATCTACAACAACTTGTTCTTTCTATCGGAGGTCGCGGTTTAGCCGAGGCTAAGGGCTATCTGTGCCTGGGTGTATTCCGTGGGGCCGCAACAATTCTGCCTTTCTTAAAGTAACTTTTCCATTTCGCTCTCTTTTGGAAGGTTGCGCAAGGGCTTTCCATTTAATCTTCAATAAAACCAAGACAGTTACAACTGTCCTATCAGCTTATTTGGATTGCTTTTTATCGTTAATCGATTTTTTAAAAAGGCAAAATTATGAACATTAAGCAGTTACGGAACATTGGTATCATCGCTCATGTGGATGCGGGTAAAACCACTTTAACCGAAAGAATTTTGTTTTATGCAGGGGAAAGTCATGCGATTGGTGATACCCATATGGGTAATACCAAAACTGATTTCGAACCGGAGGAAAAACAAAAAGGCATCACTATTTCCAGTGCGGCTGTTTCGGTGCATTGGCGCGATCATCGTATTACCATTATCGATACCCCCGGTCATATCGACTTTAATATTGAAGTCAATCGATCCTTGCGTGTACTCGATGGTGCGGTAGTTGTATTTGATGGTGTCGCCGGTGTTGAACCACAATCGGAAACAAATTGGAATCTGGCTGATGAATACGGCGTACCACGGCTTTGTTTTGTTAACAAGCTTGATCGTACCGGTGCTGATTTTTTCCATGTCGTTGACGCGATTAAATCACAACTGGGTGCCAATACAGTCATCATGCAATTACCGATAGGCAAGGAAGAAGCCTATATCGGGCTTGTTGACCTTATTACCATGAAAACGCTCTATTGGGATAGAGACAGTTCGGGATCTGAATTTCGAACCACTGACATTCCAGAAGAAATGCTTGAACAGGCTAATAAGTATCGCGATAAGCTATTGGATCAAGTCGTCGAGTTTGAGCAAACGGCAATGGAAGCCTATTTACAGGGTAGTGAAGCCGCTGAGAAAGATATACGTCTGGCGATTCGCAATGGTACCTTGTCAGGTAGTCTGATTCCGGTATTGTGTGGTGCGGCATATAAAAACCGGGGTGTGCAACCTCTGTTGGATGCCATTGTAGACTATCTACCATCACCGATTGACGTTGATGCGATTAAATGTATCGCAGAAGAAGGTGAAAAAAGTCGGTTTCGTCATAACGATGAAAACGAACCTTTTTCTGCCCTGGCATTTAAAATCATTAACGATAAGTTTGGCGTACTCACTTTTTTGCGTGCCTATAGCGGTAACCTTGTAGCCGGATCTTCGGTAGTCAATACCGTATCGGGCAAAAAGGAACGCATTAGCCGTATTTATGAGATGCAGGCTAATAAACGTAAAGAACGCCAGTCAATTCGTGCCGGTGATATTGTTGCCGTTGTTGGCCTCAAGCAAACCGTAACCGGTGATACTTTGAGTGACCCGAAAGACCCGGTGGTTCTGGAACGACTAATTTTTCCTGAGCCGGTGATTGATGTGGCTTTGGAACCGAAAACCAGGAATGACCAAGATAAACTGGTGCAATCGCTACACCAGTTGATCAAGGAAGATCCGAGTCTTCGTATTAAAGTTGATTCTGAAACCGGGCAGACCATTCTTTCGGGCATGGGCGAGCTGCACCTGGAAATAAAAATCGGCCGGCTAGTCAGTCATTATGGCGTGTCGGCCAGCGTGGGTGCGCCGCGTGTTGCTTATCGCGAGACGATAACAGCAAGCTGCGACATTAACCATCGTATTAAAAAACAAGGTGGCGGCCCGGGAACGTTTGCAGCAGTTGAGATGCATTTTCATGCCCTTGAACGTGGCAGTGGTATTGAGTTTGAAAATAAAGTGACCGGTGGTGTGATACCCAGGGAATATATCCCGAGTGTGGAAAAAGGTATTCGCAACGCAGCCAATTCGGGTGTACTGGCAGGATATGCTTCTGTGGATTTCAAAGCCATTCTGCTTGGCGGCGATTTTCATGAAGTGGACTCTTCCACTTACGCTTTTGAATTGGTCGGTCAAGAAGCCTATAGAAAAGCGATGCCATTGGCAAAACCGGTATTACTGGAACCTGTCATGCAAGTTGAGGTAAAAACACCGGGCGAGTCTTTGGGTGACTGTATCGGTGATCTTAGCCGCCGACGCGGCAAGATTATCAGCCAGGAAATGCTTGGTGAAAAAAATGTCATTCAAGCTTATGTTCCTTTGGCGGAAATGTTTGGCTACATAGGTGACTTGCGCAGCCTGAGTTCCGGCAGAGCCAGTTTTACTATGGAGTATAAACATTACGATAGAGTGCCCGAGAACCTGGTTAAACACCTGGTCTTATAGGCACATTCCCACAGGCCTGATGCCAAATCTGGTTGCAGATCTGTGGGTCCTTTTTTATTACTTCAGCGCATGGGTAATGCATCATAGTATTTTTTCTTATCAAAAACGTGTGGTAGGATAATTGGTGAGCCTAATTGCAATTCTACCGTATTCGACAGGATATTCGACAGGATACCAGACTATGTATGGACATGCTAAAATTACTTTAATTATTTATATTTTACTAGGAATTTTTCAGACTGCACAAGCGCAGAAGCAAGTGGTTGTCAACAAAACCCGAGCGCATTGGGTAGTCGGCAGCCCGCAAGTTGGTTACTGGGCGATTGCCAGTTACCGCCATGGAAAACCGGTAAATTATATAAAGCCCGATCAGTTTCCTGATAATTGTCCTGATAGTGCCA
>QILK01000235.1 GCA_003233345.1 Gammaproteobacteria bacterium
GTGGTTCATCAGCTTCTTTAACTTTTTTTCCCCGCTTGGCGGGTGTCACCAACGCACGATGTTTGCTGTTGGGAGCAAAAACACCCTGGAACCGGGTAAGGTTCACTCTGGGTTTGGGCACTAGGGCTGCGAGCCGGGCAATAAAGTCCAAAGGCTCGAAGAAAACATGCGTAGTACCATCGCGCCAGGGCGTTTTCAACTCATAGTGCACTTTTCCATTGGAGCAATTGTTTGGTATAGACTTGCGGCGAAGCAGGCTAATACTGAGGCGCAGTATGGCCTAGGGCTGCTTTATGCCAATGGCAAAGGCGTTAGAAAAAACTACAAACAAGCGGCTCACTGGTATCAATTGGCCGCTGATCAAAATAATTCTTGTGCCCAGTGTAATTTGGGGAACTTGTACTCACGAGGTCATGGCGTAACTCAAAGCGATGAAATAGCATTCTTATGGCAGAAAAAATCCGCTGAGCAAGGTAATCGAGTAGCGCAGAATAATCTAGCTGCTTACTATAGAGATGGTGCTGGTGTAGAACAAAATTCTACTGAAGCAGTGAATTGGTGGCGACTGTCGGCTGAGCAAGGCTTTGCGGTGGCGCAATTCAATCTTGGAGAGGCTTATGTCGTAGGGAGTGGGACTAGAAAAAACATTGTTATGGCTTATATGTGGTTTAGTTTATCGGCTAAAATCAAGGCTACAGAGATTACACTTCTATTAAAATCTTTAGCGAATGACATGTCAAAAGTGCAACTCAAGAAGTCGCAACAAATGATAGAGAAATGGCAGATAAAACACAACGATAAATCGTAATATCGGCCATAAGTACCGGACACCCCGTAAATTTATGTGAAATATGACTGCGTTCAGCCCGTGTTAGGCCTTTAGATTTCAGGGTGTCTCCGATTTTTCTAACCAAACCAAAAAATTACTTTTGCACCGTCGAGAGATTGATAAACTTATCGGGGCAGTTGAACGAAAAGGTTACACGCTGATTGCGACAGCCATGTATTGGAAAAAGAATATGGTAAAAGTTGAAATAGGCATAGGCAAAGGTAAAAAAGAACACGATAAACGCGCCGTCCAAAAAGATCGCGACTGGAACCGTGACAAAAACCGCATCCTTAAATCCGGCTAACCCCTCCCAAAAGGTGCCAGGCACAGTGCTGGCACCTTATTATTTAACCCTAAACCATTAAAACTGCGTTTAATTAATGAATTATGGCGGTAGAGTCTCAGTGACATCGTTAACTGCTACTGAATATAGCCAATATAAATAAATAATAATTTCAAGAATGAGTAAAGCATGGGCAATTTAAACCAGGAAGTTACCGATAGGATTCAAGAAGCATTTGAACAAGACAGTAAAACCCTTGACCTATCTGACCTGCAATTGACAACAGTGCCAAAACAGGTCTTTCAGCTAGTTCATCTCCAGGAACTAGATTTAGAAAATAATCGCCTAACCTCATTACCGAGTGAAATTTGGCAACTACCAAAATTAGATTTTTTAGATCTGGACAACAACCAACTTAGCGACTTACCTGCTTGCTCTGAATCCGAACTCCCTCTGCGCCGCTTATGCATGAGCAAGAATCAATTAAAAAATATTCCTGATATAATTAGTCAAATGCCAAATCTATATGAACTCCGTTTGTATAGCAATCAAATTAGCAAGATACCAAATGAAATATACATTCTGAAAGATCTGACCTATTTTGAAATACATAATAATTTTCTTACTGAACTTCCAGACACGATTGGTCAACTATCCAAATTAGATGAATTCGATGTCAGCGACAACCAACTCACTAAACTCCCTGCATCCATGTCTGAACTGTCCAAGCTGACAGAACTCGATGTGAGTAATAATTTACTCACACAGCTACCCGATTTTTCAGAGACTTCCTTAATAGACCTTAATGCCTGCAACAACAATCTTAGCTCCATTCCATTATCGCTATGCGAATTAGTGATATTTCAAAACTGTGATATCCGAACCACTTTAATTGTCAGGGCAATGAGGGGCTTACTGGGCTGGATCATTCCTAAGCGTTTACGCCTGCTCTTTAAAGTTCTATTAGAACTAATACATACTCGCATGGGCTTACAAAAACTTAATCTACGCTGCAATTATATTACTGAAGTACCACACGAAATAGGACAATTAACTCGACTTACTTTTTTAGAATTAAGCAACAACGAGATCACTCGCTTACCTGAAACAATTTTTAAACTGCGAGATTTAGAGGAATTGCATCTTGATAACAACCAAATTCGACGAATACCAAAGCGTCTCGACAAGCTAACAAAGTTGGAGCTACTGAATTTGAATGGCAATCTATTAAAAACTTTGCCTCAGGAAATAGGCGCCCTAACCCAGCTCAAAGCACTCAATATCTCTAACAACCAATTGAGTGAATTTCCAGAGTCAGTCAAGCAACTACCACTACTGATAGAACTTCATTCTACTGACAATAATTTCCCGGAAGATTTTACACCCAATTCTTTAGACATGGCAATACGCCGAATAAAGATTGCCAAAGACAATCAATCTGCCGAGCTGGATCTTTCTTCAATGGAATTAGAAGCGCTACCAAAAGAGTTGTTTGCATTAACAAATTTAGCTGAACTCAATCTATCTGACAATCAAATAAGCCATTTGCCTGACGGCATAGCGAATTTAGTCAACCTAACGATGTTATTCTTAGAAGACAATAAACTCACTGAATTACCAGATTGTATTGCGACCTTGAGCTCACTAGAATGCATACGACTCGATAGCAATGAATTCAGAATATTTCCGGAATCAGTGCTTGGAATTGATTCATTGGCCAGACTTAACCTAAGTAATAACTCGCTCAAAAAACTTCCTGAACAATGGCCTTGCAGCCAACTCACAGAGTTATATCTAAGTGATAATAAGATAAAGAAAATACCTTTAGAGATCTTTAATTTAAGCCAATTAGAAAAACTCGATTTCTCAGATAACCAATTACACCTTTTGCCATTTCATATCAAGAAGCTGATCAATCTCGTCAGCTTACGCCTTAACGATAACGAGATTAATGAACTCCCTGATTGCTTTGATGCATTCATTAATCTGGAATATTTACGCCTTTATAGCATTCAAGTTAATTTTCTTCCGCAGTCGATCGCGCGCCTCCCTTCGCTAAAAAAATTAGATCTAAGTCGTAATACTATTGATAGTTTACCGAGGCAGTGGTCTACAGAGCAGCTAACAGACCTCGATCTAAGTTACAACGAGATCGTAGAACTGCCAGGCTCGCTTATTCGATTGCCCGCACTAAATAATCTTGACCTACAAGACAATCATTTAAAGGCACTACCCTATGATTGGCAGAAGACCAATTTAGTTGACCTAAATCTTGGCGATAATAAGATTCATACTATCCATAATACTCTGGCGACACAATCATCCATAAGGTTATTGAATATTTCCGGGAACCAGTTAAAACGACTTCCGCAAGAATGGAGGGCAAACAATCTGTCAGACTTGAATCTCTCCGCTAATCAACTGTCCGACATCCCTTTATCATTAATAAAACTACCCGCATTGAATAACCTCGATCTAAGCTCAAATAACTTCAAAGAATTACCCAAACAATGGGACTCATCCAGCTTGACTATGCTTGATTTGGGTCATAACCAACTCACTAGCCTGCCAGACTCTTTGTGCGAGCTAAAGTCACTGACAAGCTTAAAGCTACACAATAACAAATTAACTGAGTTACCAACTGTACTTGCATTAATTACTTCGCTAGAAGAATTGGACCTGGCCGAAAATAAGCTCACTCACATTAGCAGCCAACTCAATAAACTATCCTGCCTAACTTATTTAGATTTAAATGCGATGCATATAGAAAAATTTGACGATGATTTACATTTTGAAAAACTCACACGCTTAGATCTGGATAATGCCTCACTCAAAGAAATACCTAGCTTTATATATAAACTTATAGCATTAGAAACCCTTTCTCTTACTGGAAACAAGCTCACCAGCATTGATGAGAGAATTGGGCAGCTGGTGAATCTTGAAAATTTATACCTGGAGTACAACAAGCTCTACGCTCTCCCTAAGGAATTAGGCAATTTAAAGAAATTAGAAACTCTAGAGCTTGAAGATAACTATTTAACCGATCCATTGGTGCAAATGATGATTACAGAAATGATCATTCCGAATATGCCCAATATGGATTCAGATATTAAAGAACAACTAGAAGAGATGGTGAACGAAGAATGAGTCCAGATAAATTAAAACAATACTTAAAGCGCCTGATTGAAAAAGATCTTAAAATTAGCGCTATGATATGGGGTGCGCCGGGCATTGGGAAATCCAGTGTTGTGCAACAAGTTGCTACCGAAACAGATTCAGAGTTTATTGACTTGCGTTTAAGTCAATTAGCGCCAACCGACTTGCGTGGTTTACCTGTCCCTAAATCAGAAATGTCAACCTGGTTGCCACCAGAATTCTTACCGCGATCAGGCAAAGGCATACTGTTTTTAGATGAAATCAATATGGCTCCACCAGTCATGCAAGGAGTAGCTCAACAACTTATATTAGATCGCAAAGTCGGCTCCTACACCCTGCCTGAGGATTGGCATATCTGGGCTGCAGGTAATCGTAAAGAAGATAGGGCTTCGGTTTATGACATGCCAGCACCGTTGAGTAATCGCTTTATTCACCTGGAAGTAGAAATAAGCTTACCCGCTTTTAAACAATACGCCTATCATGCTAAAATCAACGAACAGATTATCGGCTTCATTAGTTTCAAACAAAATTTATTGCATAAAATGGATAAAAACAGTAGCGCCTGGCCCTCTCCACGCAGCTGGGAAATGAGTAGCCATTTGCTGGCTGCGAAACTGGATATATCCCCGGCTATCGGCGAAGCCGCAGCCTTAGAATTTAACGCTTATGTTGAAATTGCCGAGCAACTTCCTGACATTCAGAAAATTATTGAAGGCAAGGAGCACCCTCCCTTCCCCCCCGAACCCTCGTTGCGCTATGCAATAGTGACCTCAGTGGTGACACACTGTAAAAGTCCTGATGAGGGTCTGAATGGGTTTAAATGGTTAATCGACGTCGCCGATGCAGAGTGGGTACAATTATTCGTAACAGACTTATTTTCAGTGTTTTCTCAAAATGGACAATTACAGCCACTGCAAAAGAAAATGATTAGCGATAATAAATGTCAACCCTTTTTAAGCGATTACATGCGCTTACTACACTAGGGAGTCTCTGATCAAGTCGTGATAGCGATCTTACAGTCTTTAAATATCATTGCCTGCGTTGAAAACGCAATAGCCCTGCTATTAGCGGCGATCACCGCCTTGCCACTGACATTTTTGAACAGCAATTTCATTTACCAGACTTAATCAGAAACTCCCTGGCTTGAAGCAAAGGCCATAAGATAATAATGAAAACCCTTATCTCCAGGTTGCTGTTAAAGTTAAGACAGCGGCATCCATTCCTGGCTACTATTATGATGTTCTCGGAGTATCGCTTTAGCCAAGCTACTGAACACTTTTCTACCAATGGGAAAGTCATTGATATTAACCATGAATATTTTAAAAACTTAACTCCTGAGCAACAAGCAGGCGTATTACTGCACACATGTTTACATTGTGCTTTGTTACACCCAAGTAGGAAAAAAGAACGCGAAACCCTCAAATGGAATGCGGCTTCTGATATTGTCGTCAACAATATTCTTGATGATATTCCGAGTGTAGAGATTCCCAATGGTACTGCACACAACCTTAATTTTCAGGAACTGAGCGTTGAACAAGTTTACGAACAACTTGAAACCTGCCCCGCGTCAGAATTAAATCAACTATGCCAAATTTGTGTAAACCAAAATAATCAAGGTAACTACCCAGCCTTAATTCAAGACTTAACTCAATCAGACAATAGTCCCGATCAGCTCAAAAAAATCACCACCTTTTGGAAACGGGCAGTAACACAAGCAAGGACCTCCAGCGGCTCTAAACATCATGGATGCGGACACCTGGGATTACTACGTGAAATTGGAGCAATCGAAGAACCTCAAATAGACTGGCGCACCCATTTATGGCGATTCATGTCCCTCACCCCCTGCGATTTTAGCGGTTTTGACCGCCGCTTGATCCACCAGGGCTTATATTTAGAGGAATTACTGGCCGACTCTTTGAATATTATAATGGCGATTGATACTAGTGGCTCGGTCGGAGACCAGGAATTAACCACCTTCATGTCCGAAACCAAAGCTATTATGCATGCCTACCCACACATTAAAGTCATGCTATATTTTATTGATGATGAAATGGTAGGCCCCTATATACTAAACGATAATACAGAATTACCGGCTGCCACAGGGGGTGGAGGCACCGATTTTCATGTTTTTTTTGAAGAACTAAAAACTCAGGATCAGTTCATGCCGCAGTTATGCCTGTACCTGACTGACGGATACGCCGACTTTCCCGAACAAGGGCCGGACATACCATTGCTGTGGGTAGTTACACCAGGCGGAGCTGAGACACGAGAATTCCCGTTTGGCGAAGTCGCTCGCCTCTCCTTCTGAGTGTTTGACATGAATGGCACTTAGATTCCCGCCTTCGCGGGAATGACGTTGTCACTTCTAGTGCCTGACACTACTTTGGTGCCTGACACTCGAAAATAAGCCCATTGATCCCTGTTGAAAACGCGATATAATAGCCCCCCCCGTGTTCTGCTTAATAGGGAGAATAAAAGCCCTATTTGCAAAAGCCCAGAGTTATTGAATGCGCAATCCCCTCTTTTTCCCACTGACCATGATGCGTTCTAACTGAATTTCACCTCTTTTGCTTCACTATTTCCGTGCGTCAGCTCATTTTTCAACCCATGTCCACCTTTGGAACGATAGAGGCCCTGCCGCTTTACTAAGGTAGCAGCTATCAGCTGAAAGGAACTCAGTCGAACAAGCTTGTTTGTGGCGGTGCCCGGCTCTCGGGTAAGATTAAGGATTCTGTTGAATGGTTTTTTTCTTGTCTGTGCATGAGACTCTTCCCTATGACCACCGGGTCTTCAATACAAGCAATAACTTTGACGCTACCTCCGCACTCCCTGCATGTTTCGATGTCGATATTGCCTACAGGGACTGTAGGTAAGGGGCGAGAGCAGGACGCGGTAGCTTCGAAAACCCGCTTCAAGCGTTGTGCCCATGTTATTGTGGCATGTATGCCGGTTTTGCAGGAGCAAAAACCGGACATGGCCGTCCGAGGGGCAGCGGGGATCTGATCTTTTCAGTTTTCAGGGTATTCCGAAATATTTGTATCCTTTATATACATTCAATTGCTTGTATCAGTAATTTAGAAGGGGTAGGATCTATAAAGACCATAGCGATATTTATTAACGAACATTCTAAGGGAAAATTATGTCACTCTTTAGGGAAAAACGAGACCAAAAAATTAAAGTTAACATCTGGCGTCCAGATCCTTCAAAAAATGAATATGGTCATGCATCGATTGAAACAAAAGACTTATATTTAAGTAAATGGGGGTCGGGAAAAGATGATAGTTCTTTTTTTGCAGCGATTACTAGCCAAGGTAAAGCATCGTACATGAGACGATCAGATGATGTTAATGCTTATGGGAGAGAGCCTGATTTTGTTATCAGCATCAAGGCAAGTAAATCGGAAGTAAAAGACATTGAAGCCTATATGTCGAAAATGATTAAGGATGATAAAGTTTGGCTAGGCACGGCTAATTGTGCCGATGCCACAAACGGTGGGCTTAAAGCGAGTAAAATAGCTAACATAAAGTTAAAAGGCGAAAAACAAGGCGATATTATTAGTACGCCATTAGAGTTTATCGAAAAATTAAGAGAAAAGGCAAAACAAGACCCAGATCGCTTTAAAATCGAACGAGATGAAAAAAAGGACCTCGATAAGAACCCAGAAAATATCAAAGGAATTAGTAAGAACGATTCACAAAAAGATGCACACCAAGTAGCCTTGGATTCTCATAAAAGCATGGCAAAAGGCGGAAAAGAGCTAGCTAAATCGAATGAGCGTTCACCCGAAGTTGATTTATCAGTTTAATATTTTTAGCTGCAACGATCAGCCTTTTTATTCTCCAAATTCTTAACATTTACTGGAATTAAGCTGGTTGCTTTATCCTGGGTATCAAAATAAATTGATATAGTACGGTCTTTTTTACTGAAAACCGATTTTGACTGTTCTAACACGTATGTCCAACCTGAACCTTTCCATTGCGACAAGCCTTTTGTGCCATGGTTTTGATAGCCATAATCAGGTTTCCCTAACAGTTTTACAACATCTTTTTTTGTAGCGCATGGGTTAAGTAATTTATAATTGGTTGTAATTTTATTGTGTAGCTTAGTAGGCATTCTGTAAGGAAACTTGTTGTTTGCTGTAAAATTTTCTCGGTTATCAGCTCCAAGCTTAGTAGGCGATAACTTTTCTGCGAAACTGAATGTGAATGCCAGTAAGGCAACCAGCATTACAGCGATACGAAAAAACCGTCCCATGGCAAAACTCCATCGTTAAATAGTAATCTTATATTTTTATCATTCTTTTACTGTGAACGCTAGAGGAATTCGAGAAATAGCTTAAAATACGTCGCTTAATTAATCTAAACAGGTATATTTATTAGATGTTGTAGACAGAAAATTCAGGACACTCACTTTTATCAATATCGGTGTAGCATAAGGTTGGAGCCAGGCTCTGGAAAGGGGTTTCGGGACACACTGGAATTGAAAATAGATACAAATCCTCTCTCATAATTAATACAGCGTAGTTTGTAATTGAACCAGGAAATCAGCCCAACGCCGGCCTGTGGGTTGTGCTGTGAAAAAGTTACTTTTTCAAGTTATACGGGTGTCCCGAAATATTTCTTTTCATATGATTAGTACTCTTTTCGATTATTTCGGAAAGAACGGCCGCTATGGTGTTGATTTGCCAGGGTTTCAAATTCATGTCTCGGTATTAGTTTCAGTCGTTGTGAAAATACAGTATTACAATGACTCATGGCTTGATCCTTTTGTTTTTCAATATCTTGTCGTGATTTCATTGTAACAAAACAAAAGTGGTCAGGCCTGTTTATTTAGTTCTTAACGGGACAGCAGTGAAGAAATATATAAATTATCAAACCTATAAGTCCATATCTTATTAACTTTTAAACATAACCAATACACCAAAGTAAATTAATACAAACCCACTAAACAACTGTGTATATTTCGCAATAGAATTAGATTTTTTAAACAATAATTGAATTTTTTCATATAAAAATACAAATAATGAAAACCATGTAAAAATAATAAATGCATGTATTGAGACCAGTAAAAAAGAATGCATTATAAAATTTTTATTACCAAAATCTATAAACTGAGGAAAAGCAGCAATGTAAAAAATAGAAACTTTAGGATTAAGTATTTGCGTTAAAAATCCTTCTAATAAACTAGACCTCACTTTTTTACTTGAAGTATCACTCGTAATATTTCTGGCAATATTTTTATCTTTTTGTCTATGAATTTTACTAGCACTAACAATAGCTTTTAATCCAATATAAAATAAATACACTGCCCCAAGAATTTTAATAAAATTAAATAAAGTTGGGATATTCTTAATTACAACTGATAATCCAAGTATAGAGAGTGTCCCATGCACAAAAGTTGCTAATACAAGGCCAATTATATTTGCCGATGCTATTTTTGTCCCCATAGTTGAAACAGTTTTAAAAACCAAAGCTCCATTGGGCCCAGGTGAAATTACTAACAAAAGTGCAATTGTTACAAAACTAAATATTGAGTCCATAAATAATTTCAAATTTTAGTTAAAATCATTATACAGCAAGATTTTGATTCTATCTGTATCTTCCCTTCCAAAAAGCTCAAATGCTGACTCTGCTTGACTTAATGGAAATTCATGTGTGAGCAAACTTCTGAATAAATCTAAATTACTTTGAACCATAGTAACGCCTTCTTTCAGATATTTTTCCCAAACTGGATTTATTACACCAACTATTGACAAATTCTTTCTAATTAGGTGATAAATGTTGATTGTTTGATTTTTAATAGTTGGTATCCCGAATAAAATGACTTTACCATAATGTTTAGCACTTAAAATTGAGTTATTTATAATATCTTCTTGACCTTTTTGCCCTACAGCGTCTATCACTAAATCAAATTGATTTGAAAAAGAAGTTTCCCAGTGAGCAATAGAATTAATGTTTAATTTATCATTTGCCATTGAACAACGAAATTTATTAGGTTCAATTGCAGTTACATCTCTTGCGCCTCTCAGTTTTAAGATACTACAAAATATCTGTCCAATACCTCCTAATCCAAATATAAGTATTTTTTTATCATCAATATTCCCAATCTTGTCAATTGCATTTAAAATTGTGCCTACAGGTTGACTTAAGGGAGCATATTTCAAATCCGCATCTTGCCACCCTTCTAATTTAATTATTTTTTTTTCATTTGCAATAAAATAATCTGATAAACCTGCATCACCTGTAGGCATAGCAAGAACTAAGTCGCCAGTATTATATGAATTACTATTACTAGCAACAATCTCACCAACGCACTCATGAATTGGCATTCCTATAGGTAAAGGACAAGTGATGTCAGGACAGCTGCCATTAAATTTTGGATAATCACTTCCACATAACATAGAGTATTTAAATTTGATAAGTACATCATTTTTAGCAATTTCGGGGATAGGACAGCTAACACTTGTGAACTTTCCTGGCACTTCCAACTTCAATGTTTGCATGTTATTAGTCATTTCTGTAACCCTTACAATTATTTATTTAACTAGCCATTCCTGACTTATTAAAACATCCTCTTTTAAAAAAAGTTTAACGTGAAAATGGTCATTTTTTTTATATCCTGAAACTCCTTTCGGAGTTCCAGTCATAACAATATCTCCGTCTTCTATTGTCATAAATGTACTTATTTTTTTAATAATTTGATCTGGAAAATTAATCATTTTATCAACATATCCTTCCTGTTTAATTTCATTATTTACTAGAAGCTTAAAATGAATGTCATCTAGTGGGAATTTAATTTGAATAAAATTTGTAAATACAGATGACCCATCGAAAGCCTTTGCTTTTTCCCAAGGTAAGCCTAAATTTTTTAATTCTTTTTGTAATTCTCTTTTTGTGAAATCGAAACCGATAGCAATACCACTGAGTTTGCTGTTCATAATGAGAAATGATAATTCAGTTTCAAAATGACAATTATTATCTATAAAACGAATATCTTTATGTATTGAAGAGTTTGGCTTATTAAATATTACAATTTCTTCAGGAATAGTATTATTAAGCTCTAATATGTGATCATGATAGTTCCTTCCAACACAAATAATTTTACTCGGAAAAATTATTTTTTCATTGAAACTAATTGAGTTCATTATTGCACCTTGGTTCAAAGTCAATTATTAACATATCTCGAAACCCATCCTTATTTTTATCAGATTTTAATGGTGAAACAGAATGCATAACACGCTTATCATCTACAAAACAACTATCCAAAAATTGGTCAAAAGTTATTTGATCCAATGTTTTCTTTTTTCTATCGTATATTTTTGATGTGCCTCCGATAATATTTTCTCGAGAAATAAAATGCTGAACAACAAAATAATGCCCATCACAATGAATTCCTTCAGGTGTAGGATGTGTCAGCGAATGAGAATTAGTCGTAATTCGTATTTTATGGAATCCAATGAACCAATTTTTAATTTCTTTTAATTCTTTTGTTAAGGGCAAGCAATTAAAGTCAGCAAGTATAAGTTGCTTTAAGAATACATTTTTAATTGAAGCATCTGTTGCAGGTGCAAACTTTCGATCAATTCCACCATATACTGTGTTTATATTTTTAGATTGAGTAAATATTTTTTTATTAGTCTCTGTGAGTTTCATTTCTCTGGTATCTAAACAAAATGCTCCATAGCGCCTAAATCGATAAGCGGCTTTTTCATGTTTTTCTAAATAAGAATCCACCTGTAAATTGTCGTAACTTACAATGAAACTAGCTACACTTTTCAATAAAGGTGCTGAAATTGAAATATTGGCTCCACTCAAACATTCATAGCCCTTTATTGCTAATTCACTCCTAATATCTGAATCAATTTTTATCATTAATACTCCTGTCAAGCAAATTTACAATCCCTTTTTGACTATGGCTTGCTTTATACATCATGTAAATCTGGTATCGTTCATTCTCGGTCAGCTGTTCGTAGTTCATTATGCATTTTCCTTTGGCGAGAAAAATGACGAACGATATCAGCTGGTCGCCTTCTCAGGAATTGTACTTATTATCCAAAACTGTGGCTAATAAAGTTACATTTACTTGAGTTAATATTAGGTACATTAATATTTTTTAGTGTTAATTCTATACTTTTTCTCTTTCGTAACATATACACATATGCAAACCTAAACTGTAAGAACCCAAGACATCCAGCCTCCGGTGCACACTTACCAACCATCCCGAGTTTCGCTACAAGCCTCTCTGTGTAAAATATAGAAATACATCTAAAGTCTCGCGCTACTGATCGAGATAATAAGTAGGTTAAGAATAGACGCTTTACAATATTTTTATACTGTCGTATGTGACAGTAGGTTGCTTTTAATTTACTGATATTCGAGATCTGCATCACATAATTCGATTATGTATTGACAGTTTTCTGCGCCGGGCACGGTAGGGATAGTGATTACTCACTACCCCCCGAATAATTCCGTGCTTACACTACTAGCACATACCGCTCCTACCTCGGGTATTTGGCGTTGTTTCGTTGATGATGTCGTAAGCGTAGTCACTGGCTGTGCCGTTATCCGTTATAGAGACAAACATCTTCGTAATTATCCAGAGCGTCATTGAGGTTGGAACCACAATCAAGCGGGAAACATAGATGGATAACTTCGGTTTCATCAAGATCGTCCAGATATTCGAACCATTGTCCAATACTGCATCGGGGTAGGGTTTCTGTCGTTTCGAAGATGGGCGTGGGTTGAAAATTGAGCTAACGTACAGAATAAGTGAAGCAAAAGCGATGATATTCAGCGAGCATACATCACGATTACCGGGAGAAATGGCTGATCGGATATTTTATAACTTTTGCATAACTTCGATAGTCAACACCTCAACTAAATATTAGTTTTTCAGTACGGGCGAATGACATCGCAACATGTCATCACTGTTCACGATCATCAATGCACACAACAATTGGTTTGCATTGAAATATCAATAAGATTATTCTAATATAGCTGCTGACAATCACAAATAGCGAAACTGTAACATTTCCTAAATAATTTTTCGGTAGCTTTGATTATTAAAAAATTCGAATCAGATTCTTAATCATCTTCTTGTATTATAGAGTTAGTGTGGCGGTGACAATTCTAATGCTTAGTTCAAACAACTTAATTTCACAATTGCTGGATATTAGTAGTTCATTTATTTTTGCGAGGTCTAACGAATTAAATACTGTTTTTGAAAAAGTTGAAAAAATAATTCCAATATCGAATGGATTACTTTGTCAGATTTATAAAAGTAAAAATAAAAAAACAGACTTTCGGGTTCGCCTTTGTAGTAGCTATAAAATTGATAAAAAATTTTTTACCGACTACACCTCCACTAAAATGATTGAAATAGATCCAATAATTAAGTCTTCGTATTATAGTTCATCTCCAATTCTATGGATAGACGCACTGCGGTCAGAATTTAAAAACAATGAATTTACTTCATTTCTAGCTAAATATGGGATGTATAACGGTCTTGCGTACATATTTAGAGACAATAACTCTGAATGGTCTACGTATTTATGTCTCGGTAACAATAATAGTAAAATAGGTTCTCCTCACTATCTTTTTATAACCCACCTAGTTCCTTATTTTCACAATGCATTGAAAAATATCTCAAAACTACAGATCACTCGTGCAAAAAATATTTCGCTAAGGGAATTGGAAGTATTACGATGGGTGGCAGAGGGGAAAACATACTGGGAAGTTTCCAAGATTCTGACCATCTCTGAACGAACGGTACGATTTCATATTGGTAATGTCGCCGAAAAACTAAACGCTAAAAACAGTACTCATGCTATAACCAAAGCAATTCGCCTAAATTTACTTTTTGTGTAGCTATTTACTGAATCATTAAGTTGCTCTATAAGAAGAATAATAGCCCTGTCCCCAAAAAAGTCAGGGGATTGAACAGCCGATCAGCTCTCTTTTATCCCTAGTCACGATGAGCCCTTACTGAATTTCGCCTCTTTTGTTTCACTCTTTGTGTACGTTAGC
>QILK01000130.1 GCA_003233345.1 Gammaproteobacteria bacterium
GCAAGAAATATAAAAAATGTTGTCTGCTGACCGCGTCGAGTGTCAGTCATGATTTTATGCGTCGCAAACTTCGCAAAACGGAAGCGGATCTGGCGAAAATTCTGCAAAATTATGTGGATGAGCGTTATGGACTTGATGCAATGGCTTACGCCTGGGATGAATTCTGGCTTGGCGACCCGCCGCCGAAGGACGAGGATGTCAATATTGATCTGGGGACTATTTTTGCACCCTGGTTTTTATATCGGTGGGTGCCTGATAGTTTTAACGAAATGGGGTCAGAGAATTTTCCGGAAATCACTATTGCGGAAGCCTATGTGAAGGAAAACCAACACCAGCTGGATAGCTTTCAATGTCAGTTTATTCATGCAAGTTGCTCGCAGCCGTTTAGTTTTTTTGCTGTCATGGAGGTTGAAGCGAAAAAAAGTATATTGCTGAGTGATATTTTTCTATCACGCGAAATCCGGGTCGACGAAGAACTGCTTTCCACGATTGTCACGCCGGGCATGATTATTTTTGCGCGTGTGGTGACGATGGGGGATACCAGTATTCTCACCGGTTGCGCACCCATCGCGATGCCGGTCAACTGCCATAACATGCTGATTGATTTGCGTGATAGTTTTGAAAGTGAGTCGGGACGTCTGAACCCTGCTTTGTTGTGGGCGTATGATCTGGATTTGCGCGATTTCTATTTGGATGAACGCGGTTTTCGTAATCCGCAAATGCCGCCGGTTATGTATAATACCGACAATGAAGCGATGGAAGTTAGCGAAATTCGTTATCGATTAAACTGTTCTGCGGAGGATGCGTTTACGGCACTTAAATCGTTATCGTTGAATGTCAAGGATGATGAGTTGCTGGCGCAAGCCATGTACAACAAGAACGGGGATCTTGCCAATATTGAGTTTCCCTGGCTTAAAAAGGGTAACAAACTCAACTCAGGTTGGGACAACACCGTGATGGGGCATATTGAGATTGTCCGGAATGAGTTGAAGATTAACGTCAATTCGCACGAACGTGCCGAAGCGATACAACGGAAAATTACCCGGCGGTTGGGGAAACGAGCCGTCCTGGGAAATATTGATCGCCAATCAGCAGACCCGATCTCTGTCGACGGCGGGCAGTTCCAGAAAAACATGGATTTTCATTCCGCCCTCCCCGCTGGTACGCCACCAATTGATCTTGACGATTTGATGTCACACCCAGAGGTGAACGCGCAAATCAAGGAAATGGCAAACGCCCATTGGCGGGACTGGCTGGACATACCGATACCCGCATTAAAAAACATAGCCCCGCGAGAAGCCGCCAAAACCAGGGCAGGCCGCGAGCGATTGGAGCTGCTGTTGCTGGATTTTGAGAATAAAGATCCTCAGGGCGTCAACCTTTTTGCGCCGGATGTTGCCTCTTTAAGGAAAGCACTAGGGTTGCAGAGTCAAGGGGCGATAGAATAAATAGGTATTTTTTAAGCCGTCGCAATTTGCTTTTTAGCTTAATTTTATGTTTATCTTTGTCTCTATCTATCGCTAGAATTCGCTGCTGTAAAACATAAACCGCAACTGATTGCACTTCGTTTTTCCTCACGCGCCGACTGGGTCTGGATACCGCGCTGGATTCCGACTTTAGTGCGGAAGGGTTTCGGGTTTTGCCATAAATGCGAACAACGTTATTAATGAAAACAGGCTTTTATCGTCAGCGCAGCAATCTACGCTCTAAAAATGAAATCATATCTCGCCGACCATCGACACAACAAAGTACAATTATTTCGGAATTCACGACACGATATATTATACGGTAGGGTTTGAAATGAATTTCGCGATATTCTGTTACTCCAATATAATCTAATTCTTTCGGTACATTTCCACGGTGAGGCAATGTGCTCAGTGTCAGTATTTTTTCTTCCAATTTTTCGAGTACAGGAGAAGCTTTATCTGGCGAATCATTTTCAGCTATATAGTTATAGATGTCGACTATGTCTTGCTCTGCATCTTCAGTCATTTTGATACGATAGGGTTTCAATCTTTCTCAGCCCTTATTTTTTTTCTAATATCAGCAAACGATTTTTTAACGTTCTTATTTTTTCCTTCATAATAGCTATGCATACTTTGTGAAAGTATTTTTAATAATGCCAATGACTCTTGTGTTCGTTCATAGTCAACGATATCCTGTAATACCGCTTTGGCTTCTCCGTTTTGAGTAATCACCATTGCCGCCTGACCTTCTGTTACTTCTCGAATTGCATCGGCAGTTTTGCTTTTGAGATAACTAATCGGTTTAACAGATTTACTTAGTTTCACTTTATCATACCCTTTATTATTAATTTATATAGTACTAAATATAGTCTATATTTAGTACTATTTCAACCCGCGCTGTTTGACTAACCCGTTAATCACCGGATGCCAGTTCCAGCTTCTCTGTTATACTTATCACTTCTCTGATGAAAATGGATAGTTTTCAATTATATGCCTGGATCAAAATTCACAATTGAAGTTAACCCCATTATTCCAAAAGCGCTGGAACGACTGGAAGAACTGGCGAGTAACCTGTTTTACACCTGGAGCATCCAGATTCGTCGCTTATTTATACAGCTCGATGCTGATTTATGGAGCGCCAGCGGTAACAATCCAAAAGTCTTTCTTCACCGGGTGTCACAAAAGCGGCTTGAGGAAGCGGCAGCTGATCGTTTGTTTATGGAGTCTTATCAACGCGCACTGTCCGTTTTTGACTCTTACCATCAGGCTAAAATCAGTGATCAGGTCAGCCACCATTTAAAACCCAGGGAAGATTTGGTGGCCTACTTTTGTGCCGAATTTGGACTTCATGAGAGTCTGCCCATTTATTCGGGTGGACTTGGTATTCTCGCAGGAGACCATTGCAAGGCTGCCAGCGATTTAAACCTGCCGTTTATCGCTGTCGGACTTTTATACCGGCAAGGTTACTTTACCCAATCGATCGACGCTCATGGCAACCAGGTTGCCCATTTTACGCCAACCGAATTCGATAATTTACCGATCAAACCAGCACTTGATAAAGACGGTCAGGAATTAGTCATTAGCATTCCGATTGCCGATAAAGATATTTTTGTCAAAATCTGGTGCGCGCAAGCCGGGCATATTCGCCTGGTGCTACTGGATACCGATATTGCTGAAAATTCAGATGACGATCGCACAATCACCTTTCAATTATATGGTGGCGATAAAACGACACGTATACAACAGGAAATTGTTCTCGGTATTGGTGGCCTGCGGGCGTTGCGTGCGCTCGATTATAATCCCACTGTCTGGCATATTAATGAGGGCCATGCGTCATTTCTTATTTTAGAACGCTGTCGTGAGTATGTGCAGCGCGGAATCGAGTTTCATGTTGCCATGGAACTAACTGCGGCAACAACGGTGTTTACTACCCACACGCCCGTACCCGCCGGGCATGATATATTCAAACATGAAGACGTAGAAAAATATTTGCAAACAATTATTGCTGAACTGAAGGTTGATAAAACGTTAATCAATAGTCTGGGCCAAAGCAAAGAAGCACCGGAAGATTTCAATATGACCACACTGGCCTTGCGCGGCTCACGTTTTCATAATGGTGTCAGCCGAATACACGGTTCGGTCGCATCGATGATGGAATGTGAAATCTGGCCGCAGATACCCGCTAATGAAAACCCGATAGATTATGTCACCAACGGTGTTCATCTATATACATTCCTGGCGATGGAATGGATGAATCTATTTGATATGCGCTTTGGTAACGGTTGGCGCAATGAACTGCTCAGCGAAGAGTACTGGCGATGTATCGACAATATCCCTGACCATAATTTCTGGAGTGTGCGTCAATCACTGAAGGCGGATCTGATCGCCGAGGTCTGTCAACGAATAAAATCCCAATACCGTCGCCATCAGTATAGTGAGCCGCAGATAAAACGCATCGTCGAAGGCTTGCAAGCAGACCTGCCTAATACGCTGGTACTCGGTTTTGCCCGGCGTTTTGCCACCTATAAACGTGCCACCCTGCTTTTTAGCGATCCGGAACGACTCGCCCGCTTGCTCAATGACAACGACAGACCCGTTGTGGTTTTCTTTGCCGGTAAAGCCCATCCCAGCGACATGCCTGGGCAACACCTTATCAAGCTGATTCATGAATTTTCTAAATCAGAGCAATTTAAAGGCAAAGTCATCTTACTGGAAGATTATGATCTTGAGTTGGGGCGCTTGCTGGTATCCGGTGTCGATGTTTGGCTAAATACACCAGAGTACCCGATGGAGGCCAGCGGCACTTCCGGTGAAAAGGCCGGTATAAACGGCGCACTCAATTTAAGCATCCTCGATGGCTGGTGGGGCGAAGGTTATGAAGAAGGCAACGGCTGGGGTATTACGCCGCACGGACCTCAGTATGACAATACCTATCGCAATCAGGAAGAATCCCGCGACCTACTGGATATACTCGAACATGAAGTTATCCCTTGTTATTTTCAGCGCAATTCCAACGGTGTTTCTGAGCAGTGGATTCGCATGTCTAAAGCGTCGATGAGACTCACGATACCGCGTTTTAATGCGCAACGCATGGTCATGGATTATGTAACCCGTTTTTATAGTCCAGCCTCGAAGCAGGGCAAGAAGTATATTGAAAATGACAATGCAGTGGCAACACAATTGGCTAACTGGAAGCAAAGTGTCAACAAACTATGGTCCGGTGTTTCTATGCACTATGAAAATACGGTGCCGGAAACCATCAGCTCGAAAGACTCTGTGCAGATACGCGTTTCTGTGAATCTTAATCACCTGCAAGCAGGTGATGTGGTTGTAGAATGTCTGTTTGGGAAAGAATCAAGCAACGGTCAGTTTAAAATCGAAACCAGTAACAAGCTACTGGCAAAAGGCGAAAATGAAACCGGCGAAACTATTTTTGAAATGGATATCAAACCGCCGCTAGCGGGTCTGCAATGCTACAAAATCCGCATATATCCCTACCACCGGTCGCTGACACACCCGTTTGAAACCGGATTTATGATCTGGATTTAGCACAAATATACGCATAACCAGTACTCCGACCCTTTACAAAACGGGGTAAACGATTATATTTTTAGTTTATATATAAGTATAATAGGCTTCTAATTGTGAGCAATGGCAACAGTTTTGACCAGAAAGAATACACTGAAATCAAAAGCGACGATTTTATCTTTGCACTGTTGAAACGCCTACAACAACGCAAAATCTTACTACAAGTCAAGGTGCCACTAGACCCAGAGACCTATAACAGTTCTATTCTTGATGTTAATAATAACCCTTATATACTAATACTCGACGAACTTAACCCAAAAAAAGGCCATAAAAGTTTGGTCGATACCGGCGCCATTCAGGTTAAAGCCACCTATGATGGCCTGGGCATACATTTTGAAACCTCTATCGCTAAAGTCGATGAATCTGAATCGATCAGCAAATACTTGCTGAATTTTCCGGAGAAACTACTTTATTTCCAACAACGCGAGCAGTTTCGGGTGCGCGTGCCCGCCGATCTGAAATTGCAATTACGTGTGACTACAAGCCCGGATACCTCTTATACCGGCAGACTAACCGATCTTTCGTTAACTGGACTTGGCGTAAATTTCGAAAAAGAGTTTGCCTGTGAGCAAGGTGCAAGAATAAAAAATTGCCAGCTTGTCGCACCCGACTTTGATACGCTTCCACTCAACATCGAAATACAATACATAAAACCCGATGAATCGAATAAGAGCACGCATGTCGGTGTATCGTTGTTTGAACTTGAAGGCGAAGATAAAAAGCAATATACCGATATGGTCTTAAACATCCAGCGGTTATCCTTGCGTAATTTAATGAAGCATGATTGGCTAGACAAGCAATAGCTAACAATCACGTTGACAAAGCAATCTGCCTATCTCACCGATAATTACTTCAGACAATCCGGCATGGATTCTAAACTGCGCCACAATAACGCCTACTGTCAGAACACTTTATGCAGTCGCAAGGTAAACATATCCTCAACCCTGTCAACATCGACCAGCGTGTCCAGACATTTTGTTCTAAATCCCAGTCGTCGGCAATTTTCCAGACTTTTACTTAAAACCTTGCTGCCGCCCCAAGCAATATTTCTGAACAATTGTGCATTGGCGACACGCGTGGCAATCAAAACATAGCCGCCATCCTTCGCCGGTCCAAAAACCACATCGCAACCCTTAGCCAGCGCCTTTAACGACTCGGCAATATAAGGACTATTCAACGACGGACAATCAGTGCCGACCACAACGGCAAATTTATATTTTTTTAACGCCTGGTAGATCGCATAATGCATGCGCAGCCCTAAATCGGCACCGACCTGTTGCTTAAAGCGTATCGACCGTGAAATTTTGGAATGTAAAAATACTGGATGTCTGCTACTGGGGGTAAACCACAATTCTATCTCGGAAAAGTACCGACGCATAACAACACTGCTGGCTTTTGCCAATGTATGGCTGATAAATGTCTCGGCCAAACGCCGTGCGATCGCTTTGCCTTTAACGCTAGCGATCCGGGTTTTGACCTGACCAGGTAACGGTGTTTTGGCAAAAATAATTAATACCGCATCGGACTTTAGCATTTAGCGATACCACTTCGCTAATCGCTTTGGCGACACCCGCAAAAAATAAAATAAACGCAAGCCCCACATAAGCAAAATTGTTTTTACTATCCCGTACTTTTGCCAACGGCGACTGGATACGATTAATGGTTTGCCTTGAATGCTTGGCTCAAGCATTTTCCGCAACCGCTTGCTTAAGGCGATATCTTCCATAATTGGGATAGCATCATAGCCACCCACTTTAAAAAACAGATCACGATCAACAAAAATACCCATATCACCCGTCGGCACCCGCGTAACCCGTGCTCGCCAGTTCATCATTGTTTCGATGACCCGGAAAATCCAGGTGCGTCCCGATAGTTTTATGTCAAACCACCCCCACAGCGGACCGGTTCGCGACAAAAGCCGGTACATCTGTTCAATATTGGCCAATGAAAGTCGGGTATCAGCATGAACAAACCAAAGCAAATCGCCATTAGCGCTTGCCGCCGCCGCATTCATTTGCAACGCCCGCCCCGCCTTCGAATCAACGATCAGGTCAACCGACAAAGTGGCCAGTGTCACGGTAGCGTCGGTGCTACCACCATCTGCCAATATGACTTCATGGCCATCAG
>QILK01000161.1 GCA_003233345.1 Gammaproteobacteria bacterium
ATATTGGCAGTTAATACGGATACGGTCCCCCAGCAATGCTCCGCCACTTTTTTTACGAGTCGGATCGATGGCAAGGTAGGCTATTCGTAACGATTCTTCGTCTGCTAACAAGGATTTTAAAAGCTCATCGATAATCGTGCTTTTTCCCGATCCGCCGGTGCCGGTTATGCCGATGACTTTTGCGCGCCTGGTTTTTTTTTGCGGTTGATGTGCGTCAATGACCGATTGATTATCCGCGTTAGCCTGTTCCTGTTCAATAACACTAATAGTTTTTGCGAGCGTCCGCATATCCAGCTTGGACGGATTTTGCGATTTAGGCAACGCTACGCGTTTTGCTTGTTGATGACAGCATTCAAGTATATAACGCGCCATCCCCTCAAGTCCTAACGCCGCACCCTCTTTTGAACTGAATACCCTGGCAACGCCGTATTGCTGTAATGCTTGTGCTTCTGATTCGGTAATCGTACCGCCACCGCCACCAAATACCTTGATAGCCGATTCGTCGTTGTTTTCACCCGCGATTTTATTTAGGCAGTCGATCAAGTAATGAAAAAACTCGATATGACCACCTTGATAGGAGCTTAGCGCAATCGCATCGACATCTTCCTGTATGGCGGCATTGACAATATCATCAACACTGTGATTATGGCCGAGGTGAATTATTTCCGCGCCATGATCTTGCAATACTCGGCGTATAATATTAATCGATGCATCGTGCCCATCGAATATTGCGGTTGCGGTTAATATTCTGGCGTGAGGCTTCATGGTGATACGGCTTATTCCGGTAGTTCCAGATCCTTAATCGCTGCCGCTAAAAACCGACATGCCTCGCCGCCGGTGACGGCACGGTGATCAAAGGTCAAGGATAACGGTATTCGCCGGTGCACTTTTAGTTCGCCGTCGATCGCAACCGCTTCTGGTCTTATGCTACCGGCACCGAGAATGGCAACTGTCGGTGGCACCACCACTGGATTGGCATAACGCCCGCCTATGCCACCGAAATTTGACAGAGTGATGGTATGACCCCGTAATTGCTCTGGCGGAACACTACGATTCTCCAATGCGACTTTTAGCTGATCAATTTGTTTACGCAAATCACTGAACGAAATAGTTTCAACCTCTTTGATCACCGGGACAAACAAGCCATCTTTGGTATCCACCGCAATGCCTAGATGAACCTGTTTGATCAGGCGACGGCCAATGGAATGACTGTCATACCAGGCATTAAGTTCGGGTTCCTGTTTACACGCGCTCACCATCGCACGAATCAATCTTATCGTGGTGTCCTGCAATTGATGCCATGATTCGATATCGGCATCGTCGTTTATGGTGACAGGGACGACCTCGGCGTGCGCATGGGTCATGGTGATTGCCATGGCGCGTCGAACGCCTTTAAGTATTTCCAGCTTACCCACATCCGTGAGTATCTTTGCCACCCGTTCGACATCACTAGAGGTAATGGTATTGTTAGGACCGGTGGGGGTAATCACTGATAAATCAACATCCATACGCCGCGCTAGTGCTCGAACCGACGGCGTTGCTTTGTGTCCGCTACTACTTTTGCCGGTACCACCAACGCTCTGCGCCCTTTCACTAACGACCGTATTACTGACAGGCATTTCGCCGACAACCGAGCCTTGATCCGTTGGCGGTAGCGCTTTGCTTTGCTCACTTGCCGCCGACGTATCGTCGCTAACAAACTCGACTAACGGATCAGCGGTCTGAATAATATCACCAGATTCGCCAAATAACTTAGCAATCGTGCCGTCTTGCGGGCTAGGGATATCAACCAGCGCTTTTGCGGTTTCAACGGCGACGATCACCTGATCCTCTTTAACCTGGTCGCCTTCCTTGACATACCATTCTGCGATCTCCGCTTCCTGTAACCCCTCGCCGAGGTCGGGTAATTTGAATATTCTCATGCATACTCCAATGCAGCATTTGCCGCTGAAAGAATTTGTTCAACGCTGGGCATATAATAATTTTCCAGGCGATATAGGGGCATAATGGTGTCATAACCTGATACCCGCTGCACAGGCGCTAACAAAAATGTCAGGCCAAATTCCGCAAGCTGTGCGGCAATCTCCGAACCGACACCACAGGTGCGTGCGGCTTCATGCACTATGACACAACGACCTGTTTTTTCGACCGATGCCAAAATAGTTTTCATGTCCAATGGCTTAATCGTGGCAACATCTATTACTTCAGCACTAATATTCTGTTCGGCGAGTTTTTCTGCTGCTTGCAACGTTTCGTGTACCATCGCTCCCCAACTCACTAGCGTAATATCGTCGCCTTCCCTAAGGGTAAAGCAAACATCCAGCGGCAGGGCTACCCCCGCTTCTTCTATCGATTCTTTTTGCAAACGATAGATACGTTTTGGTTCTAAAAATACCACCGGGTCAGGATCACGTATTGATGCAAGTAAAAGCCCATAAGCACGCAACGGTGAGGAGGGTATCACTACGCGTATTCCAGGCATGTGCGCAAAAATTGCTTCGGTACTTTCGGAATGGTGTTCAGGCGCATGGATACCACCACCGTATGGCGCGCGCAACACCATCGGACAAGTTAGTCGGCCACGGGTACGATTACGCATTCGCGTCGCATGGCTAATCATATTATCGATCGTTGAATAGATAAAACCCATAAACTGAATCTCGACGACGGCACGTATACCCTGCGATGCTAGTCCGACTGCCATGCCGACAATCAATGTCTCAGCCAGCGGTGTGTCTATAACCCGTTGCTCACCAAACTTCGATTGAAGCCCGTCGGTCGCTCTGAACACACCCCCATTCAGACCAATATCTTCGCCGAGCAAAACCACGTCTTTATCGTGATCCAGTTCCCACGCGAGTGCCTTGTTCACCGCTTCGACAAGATTCGTCTCACTCATGTTTTTTTCCTTTGCGCATGACTTCATCGCGCTGCGACTGCAATGCTTCCGGAAGCGTTTCGTAAAGGTAGTCGAACATCGCTTCCGGCGGTTGCGTTGCCGTATTCAGATAAATCTTTACCTGTTCCTCGACTTCCTGCTCGGCTTGTTTTTGTAATGCATCCAATGCTTCAGCATCAATAAACTGATTCTCAAGAAGATAGGTTTTTAAACGGCTAATCGGGTCAAATTGCCACTGTGCTTCGACGTCGGCCGGTGATCGGTATCGCTGGGCATCATCGGCGGTAGTATGATCTGATAAGCGGTAGCTGATTGCCTCCAGTAAACAAGGTCCGCCGCCGGTTCGTGCTCGCTCAATGAATTCATGCATACGCTCGTAACAGGCAATCACATCATTGCCATCGACCTGCTCCGCATATATTTCAGCCGCAACCGCCTTTTGTGCCAGTGTTTTGGTCGCAGATTGCTTGTCTCGTGGCAATGAAATTGCCCATTGATTATTGTTTATTATAAAAATCACAGGTAGCTGCCATACACCGGCAGCATTCAGGGCTTCGTAAAAATCACCTTTCGATGTCGCACCATCACCAATAATACATACCATTACCCGGGGCTGTTTGCGTAACTTCATGGCATAGGCTATGCCGACTGCGTGACAGGTATGTGTGGCAATCGGAACACAGATTGGCAAATCCTCCCGGGAGAATTCATAGTCCATACCACGTTCGTCACCACCCCAATAGAGTAACAAATCACTCATTTTGATGCCACGCGATAATTGCACCGCATAATCACGGTAGGTTGGCGCCAATACATCGTTAGCGTGCATTGCCGCACCGAGTGCTACACCGATCGCCTCCTGGCCTAATGAAGACGCATAGGTTCCCAGCTTACCGGTTCGTTGCAGGTTTATCGCTTTCTGGTCAAACACACGGGTGCGCAGCATTATTTTATAAAAATTAATCAGGTTTTTTGCGTCGGACGTATAGTCGCTACAGGTCTCGTGCAATTGACCGTGGTGGTCGAGATACTGACTATACGGAATATTTAAATTGTCATACACACCCATAATACATTACCACACTCAATAGTTAATGTTTTCTCTTTCTCCCATCCGAATCACAATTGCTTTCTACGTCGAACAATCGGTTCGTCGCATTGATGTTGATTCAGATATTGCTCTGCCATCTGGTCGGCAATAATATTTGTCGCCTGATCCTGTTTATCGGATCGCTCGAATAGCGTTAGCAATTTGTCATAAAGATTGTCAATCGCTTGGGCCAGGTCTTCTCCATTATCTATACAAGCAATTTGCAGTAAGCCGCCCGAATTAATCACGTAATCCGGTGCGTACAAAATACCTTTTTTTCTTAACAAATCGCCAAAATGGCCTTCCGACAATTGATTATTTGCAGCGCCCGCCACTATTTTTGTCTTAAGCTGACGCATGGAATCGGCGTTAATGATTTGTCCGCGCGCACAGGGAGAGAAAATATCACATTCAGTCGCATACACTTCTTCTGGGGCAATAACGGTTGCGGCGAATTCGTCTTGACATTGATGAAGCGCCTGTTGATTGATATCGCTTACCGAAAGCTTTGCACCCCGCTCATGTAAATAACGTGCCAGATGGTAACCGACATGACCTACCCCTTGAATCAATACGTGTAAGCCCTCCAGCTGATCCTGCTTTAATGCATATTTGACTGCGGCTTGGATTCCACGCAAAACACCGCGCGCTGTGTGTGGTGATGGGTTCCCCGTCCCCGCCAGTTTATTTGATGTGCATACAACATGACTTGTCCTCTGGGCAATGATGTCCATATCCTCGGTCCCGGTACCACTATCGATCGCGGTAATAAATTGTCCGTTCAAAGATTCGATAAAATCGCCATAAGCAACCATTAACGCATGTCGATCGACAATTTTTGCTGGGGCCAAAATCACCGCCTTTCCACCACCATAGGATAAATGATTAAACGCCGCTTTATAGCTCATGCCTCGTGCTAGATGCAATACATCCGTTAACGCAGCACTAGTGGATGAATAATTGAGCAAACGACAACCACCCAAAGCCGGTCCTAACACGGTACTGTGGATAGCAACAATGACCTGAAGTTGCGATTTTGTATCGTTTCCAATGTGAACTCTCGAAAACGGAAGTGTTGCGGATTGTTGAAATAAATCATTGACCCTAAGATTACTATTGATAGACATACAGCCATATTTCCTGATGAAGAGCAAACAGTTACATACTAGTAACTGTAGTTCAATTTTCTAGAGTCGATGGCGTTGAACCCAGATTTAACCTGTAATTTATAAAATTATAAAATATATTTTTAGAATCCGTTGAAAATACCCCTTATAAAAAATGAACAAAACATAACCTTAGTCGAGTCAAAATAGCCTCTGACAATTTGAACAGAATTATCCGGTGATCATACTTTAGGCGTATTTAACGTCACAATGATGCCTCCGCACGTATTTATACAGCTCAAACCTATGAACAAAATTTCGAGCGATTCTAATATTTCTAATAAAAACTGATAGATACGTTGTTATTGTTATAATCGGGTAAAGTAAGTTTTGTGATCACTATTCCAGCGTTGGCAGCAAAGAATGATAATTCCCTATCGCCTTAATTTATTTTCTAATCTTGATCTCTTAAATTTTTCGTAACTCTTTTGCACATCGAATATTTAAACAAATGTTAGTCTAGTCTTTTTTTGAATTTCAAGGAAGCCACAGCCAAACCTACTAATGTAAATAACGCCAACCAGTAAATATCAAATGTCATATCCATTATCTCTACATCTCGTAAGACCACTCCACGAATCAGTCGCACGAAATGCGTGGTCGGCAGGGCCTCGGCAATATATTGAGCTACTTTGGGCATACCCTCATAAGGAAACATAAAACCCGATAACAGTATTGAAGGCAATAATATAAATATAGTCATTTGCATGGATTGCAGTTGATTTTTTGCGATAGCAGAAATAACCAACCCTAAAGTAAGACTTGCTGTAATAAATAAAAAGGTCGCCGCTGCCAGTTGCCATAAACTACCGTTAATCGGTACATTAAACATAAGGTGTCCCAAACCTAAAATAATCACCACTTGTATTGCACCAATAAATACATAGGGGATGATTTTTCCGAGCATTAATTCTACCGGTCGTATTGGCGTAGTAATGAGTAATTCCAGATTACCGCGTTCACGTTCGCGCACAATCGCGGCTGAAGTAAACATAATCATAGTCATGGTTAATATAATGCCTACCAGGCCGGGGACAATACTGACCACCGTACGTTGCTCGGGGTTATAAAGTAGCGTCACCTCGAAAGTTGGTGTGTTACGATTGGCTGGTTTACTTAATAATTCAGCTAGAGGCATACTACGCAAGCTTTTTAGTGCGCCAGCTACTATTGTATCGGAACCATCAACCAACCATTGTGCGATCGGGCGACTGGTTTCTTCATCGCTCGAAGGGGGCAATCCAAAACCAACCGTTTTATGGCGAACCAGCCTTTGACTGACATCTTTTGGAATAATCAAGACGGCGCGTATCTCTGCTCGGGCAATAGCGGCTTCTGCTTCTTTGACACTTCTATATTGCGCAATAAACTCAACTACCTGCGTTGCCGCTACGGTTTGCTGCAGAATTCGGCTTAAACCACTTTGGCTATGATCCACTATGCCTGCCGGTATATGACGTACGTTGGTGTTTATCGCAAAACCAAACAGCAAGAGCTGAATGAGTGGAATCATCACCACCATACCAAAGGTCATTTTATCGCGTTTAAGTTGAATCAGTTCTTTGTGAACAACTGCCTGAATCCTTAAAAGTGCACTCATTGTCGGCGCTTGCCAGTGCAGGTAACAAATACATCTTCAAGGCTTGGTCTAACACGTGTTAGCGAATCATCTGGCCGGATGCCTTGCTGTTGGGATAGAAATAAAATCGGATCGCTTATGCTATTCTTAACCAATACCCGCAAACGCGCGCCAAGTTGTGCGGCGCTAATGACCTCGGGCAAGCGAAGCAAATTTTTCTTGAGCAAGCGCAGGTCTGAAGATAAAATTTCGACGACATGCGCACCCATCTGTTGCATTAGCGTATCGGGTGATCCATCCGCGCGTTTAACCCCCGTCTCCAGTATGGCCAGTTTATGACAACGCTCAGCTTCGTCCATATAATGAGTTGAAACCAGTATACTGGTTCCCTGATCACATAGA
>QILK01000155.1 GCA_003233345.1 Gammaproteobacteria bacterium
ACGCGGTAGCTTCGAAAACCCGCTTCAAGCGTTGTGCCCATGTTATTGCCATGGATGGCATGTATGCCGGTTTTGCAGGAGCAAAAACCGGTCATTGCCACCCGAGGGGTAGCGGGTATCAGATCTTGGGGTTCATCAGGCAATTTAACCTTTTTTCCACGCCGGCTGGGTGTCCACCCATGCACGATGTTTGCTGTTGGGGGCAAAAACACCATGGAAACGGGTAAGGTTCACTCGGTTATGAATGCTGGTCATGATTACTCCTGTAATAGATCAAAAATTAAAAAAGAGTATGATTCAATCAAAAACTTGAGTAAAATTAATGTTTATAATACTTTTTATGAGTTTTATTCATCATGTTACTGGATATACGCCATTTAAGAAGCCTGCAAGCAATACAGACTAACGGTAGTCTTTCACGCGCCGCCCAACAGCTGCATCTGACGCAGTCCGCGTTGTCACATCAAATCAAAGCCTTGGAAAACTATTATTGCGTCCCACTTTTTCTCCGTAGCAGCAAACCCTTGCGATTAACCAACGCCGGGGAAAAACTGCTACAGCTCGCCAACCGGGTACTACCGGATATCGACAGTACCGATGAGCAATTGCGGCGCATCGCCGCAGGAAGCAGTGGGCGATTGTATATTGCCATTGAGTGCCATGCCTGCTTTGAATGGCTGATCCCCGTTTTAGATCAATATCGCCGACAATGGCCTGACATTGAAATTGATATTCGCCTGTCATTAAGTTTTGAACCGATGGCGGCGTTAGCAAAAGGCGAAGTAGATCTCGTGATTAGTTCCGACCCTGAAGATAACCGTGGCCTTCATTTTGAACCACTGTTTGCTTACGAAGCACTGCTCGCCCTTGCACACGACCATCCGTTAACGGCGAAAGCCTTTATCAACCCTGAGGATCTTGCGCTGGAAACGCTGATTACCTATCCGGTAGATCGCAAACGACTTGATGTATTTGCACGTTTTTTACAGCCAGCAGGCATTGAACCTGCGGCGACACGTCAAGCCGAGCTAACCGCAATCATTCTATTACTGGTTAACACCTTAAAAGGCGTGGCGGTACTGCCGAACTGGGTGTTACACGAATCGGCCAAGCAAAATCAATTAACGACCCGCCCGCTAGGTCCTGGCGGTATGCACGGTACACTCTATGCGGCTATACGCCGATCGGGTGTCAAGGAAAATTATCTACAAGGTTTTATTAAACTTGCGAAGCAATTAACACATCAGATGTAAATGATCGCTTTACAAATAAAATAGCAATACTTTGTTAGCTTATAAGATGGCGAATCACCCTATTTGGTCTAAAATTGACATTTAGTTTATCGTATTTTCAGGGATTGGTTTTATGCAAAAGCAGCTGGAATTGCTAATCATAGAAGATTCAAGTGATGATACATTATTGCTGATCAACAAACTACATCATTCAGGCTATGCCCCCAGTTTTAAACGCGTGGATTCTGCCAAGATGTTACGTGCCTCCCTTGAAGAACGTGAATGGGATTTGATCATTACCGATCATGCCATGCCCGGGTTTAGCTCGACCGAAGCATTGGAAATAATTAATGAACGTGGCATAAAAATACCGGTGATTGTTGTTTCTGGTGAAATTGGCGAAGAAGAAGCGGCCGCCCTAATGCGTGCTGGTGCCACTGACTACGTATTAAAAAGAAACCTGACGCGCCTTATTCCGGTTATCGAGCGAGAGTTACAAGATAGCGCCGACCGAAAAAACTGGATTGCGGTTCAAAAAAAATCGGATGTCCGCTTAAAGATACTTTCCAAGGCGATCGATCAAAGTCGTAGCATTGTGTTTATTGCCGACGCAAGCGGTGTCATCGAATACACTAACGAGGGTTTTACTCAAATCACTGGCTGGGAATTTAACGAAATAACCAATCATACGCCCGATTTTCTCGATGATCCTACGTCAATCGCAACGCATGATTCGCCTCTACAGAAAAGTGATTTGATTAATCATTCCTGGCATGACCAGCAAATGAAAGTGATTCGTTCTGGTAATACCTGGCGCGGCGAAATTATTAATCGAAAAAAAAATGGTGAGTCATTTTGGGCTTTAGTTACAATTTCGCCGATTTTTAACGAACGGGGTGAAATCAGTAATCTGGTTAATGTCGGCGAAGACCTCACCGAACTAAAACTCAAAGAAAAAAGACTTCAGCAATTAGCCTTTTATGATTCGGTCACCGGACTGGCTAATCGCCGTTTGCTGGATGAAAGACTTGAGCAAACACTAAATCACTGCAAAAGATCCGGTAAGTGTGCTGCCTTGCTTTGTCTGGATCTGGATGGTTTCAAGCAAGTCAATGATACATTGGGGCATGCCGAAGGTGATCAAGTACTAAAAATGGTTGCCGCACAGTTGCAAGAGTGTGTTCGCGAAACAGATACGGTCGCCCGCATGGGTGGCGATGAATTTTATGTCTTGTTAACCAAGTTGGATCAGGAGACGGATGCCCGGCTGGTGGCCCAGAAAATAGTCTCTGTTGTCGCTAACCTGAATAAATGTTCCAACAACGAACTTGGCGTGACTACGAGCCTGGGTATTGCCACAATACCCGGCGATGGACATACAGCCGATATTATCAAACGATGTGGCGACCGAGCCTTGTACAAAGCCAAAACCTCGGGTCGAAATAATTTTAAATTTTTTAATAAAAAATTTGACACAGTCGATTCCAAAAATATTGGAATAAAAGATTGCCTGGGTCTCTAATTATTTGGAAGTAATTTTTTGTTGTAACCCCGTTAGAAACTGATAGACTTTTTTGTGCCCTTGTAGCTCGGCCATATCAGCGCTGGTATTACCACGATCGTCCTTTGCAGTTATAATTGCCCCGCTCCTGACCAATATTTTGGCGGCATATAAATTACCCTGCTTTGCTGCACACATCAATGGCGTCATCTTGTTTGCCTGATAACGTCTATTTACCTGAGCACCCCATTTAATCAAAAGGCTCAAAACCCGAGGGCTTAATACATTTTTCCCGCAAAGTACTTCGGTCCTTTTTATCTCTGCGCCGTGTTTAACCATCAATTTGGTTACTGCAATCACCTGTTTTGACGAAGCATTGTTAATCGACCCGTTAACAATATTATAAAATTCCGTATCGGCCGCTGGCTTACCACCATTGCTCAATAATAAATTGAGTATAGGATAGGAAACATGTCGTGACGCAAGCTGTATTGGTGTGATACTAAAATTTTTGCGCTTATGGTACCTATGAGTAACGTCGACACCAGCTTTTATCAGCGCATTGACAACCGCGTAATTTTTATGCTCGATAGCGTAGTGCAACGCAATGGCTTCCTTACCTTTAACAGCCGCCTGATATTTTAAAAGCAACAGGACATAAGGTGTCTGGTTGGATTCTGCAGCCAACCTTAATGGCGAGCGGCCCAGATAGTCTTCAATATTCGGATTGGCCCCGCCTTTTAATAGTTGTGCAAACGCTCGATAACGTTTCTTCGCGACATAACGGATCAACTCAGGTATTGACTTGAGCTTGCTATATTCTTTACGCATCAGAAGCAATGCCGGATTTTTTGACTGGGAAGAAAACGCAGGAATTTTTGTCAACCGTGTGCGCAATAACGGATGATTGGATTCAGGCACGGGCATATTGAGGATGTTTTTTCTAAGTTTTAACAACGCCATCAATTCAAACGGCATTAGCGTCCTATACGCCTGCCCGGCGTCTTTAATTTTAACATCCAGATAGTAGTCAAGTGACTTATATAGAATTTTTTCGTAAGACCGGTTGTTTTTTCTGCTATTGAATAAATCGCGATAAGGACCCTTAAGCAGATAAGTTTCCGATCGACCTGGCCATCGACGAGTGACAATAGTTTTTGCCAGGGCGCGTATCAATGCCGGATAATCAGCATCATCGTTAACCATCACCTTGAGTTCCTTAAGCGATAATTTTAATAACGTCTCAGCGTAACGCCTGGCTTTTTTATGCTGATCTGTTAAAACGGCCAAAGACATCATTTTACCAAATAGCATCAAGTCTGATATTTTAAATTGACTCTTTTCCGTGGCCAAGTAATGCATTTCCAACGCATCAAATATCGGTTGCCAATTTTGCTTTTTGCTATTAAGAATATGATAAGCGTATAGACTCATACCTGCTTTAATATAATAATTAACGGCGGACTTGATATACCCGTAATTACGTTTGCTTTTATTAATTTCAGCAATTATATTTTTCTGTTTTTTTTCGTACGCGCCATCATAACCTTTTCCAGTAACCGTCAGATTAAGTTGCTTTGTATAAGTCTCTATTGTTGCCACCGGAATAGCCAGACCCGTTTTTTGCAATAACGTTACCCAACGATTCCTTTGCGCCTCTTTATCATCGGGTGGGTCCTGCGTATGCCACTGGCGTAAAATGGGTTTCATCTCCGGTTGAATAGCGATACCGTAATGATCGCGGAAATAATAAAATAACCTCGCGCTATCACCTTTTAACCTGTCTGGCGGCATAAACCGTTTTTTTGATTGTTTAATCCGGACACCGCAAACCAACCGCTCTGATTTTTTATTACCCGCTCCGGCAATCGAACCTAACGTTTTACCTTGAATCTTGCTTAACAATTTTTGATCTATCGGCGCCCAGTTTTGCAAATCATTAGCCATCGTTTTAGCTATCTTGTCTTTCTGCAAACAACATTCGAGCCTATTATCGGTACCGCAAATTTTCGCTGCATTTTTCCAGCAGGCACGATCCGCCAGTAATTGCTTTAGTGGAATGATCCGCGACCAACTCGTTATTCGTGAACCCTGCTTACAGGCACCTTTTGCTCTTAGTGAAATCGGATTAAAAAGACAGCCACAGTATCGTGATTGCGGACTATCGGAATGTATGATGGTTAACTGTCTTTTAACTTCTGGCGCATTATCAGGAACCAGAGGCAACTTAACACTGGGGTGAGCATAGACAGATGCAACCAAAAAAATCAACGCAATGATTGAAAATGTCCGAATTATTAGTCGAAAATTAATCATGTCCATAGATATAAACTGCCTGCTTTTTTAGCAAAGCTTCCTTGAAAATATTCCTGAATCGATAAAGCTCCTGACCCATATACTTTTTACTAAACACTGGTTTCTTATTCACAAAATCAGTCAATTGCCAAAACAATGATTTAACCTCATCTGGTGTATACATGATGTAAGTACTGCATTTGCCATAAACTAAATCTGGATTTTTATGTTCGCATGGAACTAACGCACCTTTATTGGTAAGCCGTCTTCCAGTCAGTATATATCGCATTGGTGAATCACGGTATTCAGATTTCATTTTTTCGGCGATTTCAAAAATCGCTTTGGCAGCCATTAACTCACCGTCATGTATACGTGCAACTGCAAAACGATGACGAATTTTGTTTTTTTGCAGATATTGAAAGACCTTGTAATCACTTTTATTCTGAAGTTTTTGACTGTTGGGTACAGCACTTGGCTTTAGAGAAGGTGCATTTACCTTCCCACGACTTGCTAAATAATTTTGCCTAAAGCTATTATAATCAAATAAATACGCATACCATGCAAAGTCAGCCGCAGAGGTTAGCAGCGAAAAACTCAGCAAAAACACACTCATACCCGTTTTTATTGTTACTAGTCCAGTCACCAACTTATTGTATGACTGAATGACAAAGAGATCAACTATTGTTCTCTAACTAACTAATATACTTACTAAATAAACCCTTAGTAAAAACAATAATAACTTAATTTTGAGCTATTAATTTTCCACCTGGTCTAGCGAGTGAATTTATCCCTCGTTCTATTCAACAACACCTAAGAAATCTGAGCTGGTTTTATTACCCATAAACCAAACCTACTACTAACATCATAAGTTGAGCGCACAGATGCCCGCTGTCGGTATTTAGATCGAGGCTAATAGATAAATAACGGGTAAACGCAGGTTTGACAAAAACTTTTAGTGACCCCGAAGAGAACGTCGCCGATTATGCTTTTATTGATCTAGTGATATCCCTGCAAACATAAACCACAGAGCCTTATCGACCGATAACGATGAGAAGCACTCCTAAACAACATAGAAAAAATGGCCATTCGTATAATCCTTGATTTATTTCCAATCGACGATTCATGCTACTTCTTTTTATTTTATAATATCAGCTATACACGAGCCTACTTTATCGCCCCCTACAACCAAGCATAATCAAGTTTTTTGCCGTCCCCGTTTAGGACGATATAATCAGGCCCGTTCCGAGAATCATTGACAATTTTTTAAAAATAATTCTCAAAAAGAACATTGCCCACAAATTCAATTGGAGCCCCTCAACCGCCAGTCAGAAGTTTTTTCTGACACAGTTACAACCCCAGTTGTTGGGTCAGAAAAAATCTTGTGGCTGGCGGTTATTAGAGGGGCGTTGTTAAAAAGTATGATGGACTTTAGGCAGTCGGCACGATCAACATTATCTTCCCGGCAACTATTTATTCACTATCTGTTTGCGTATCATTTGCAAACTTGTTTTGCCTGATTTTCCAGTAAGCGACGGACAGAATACCAACGACATACACATAAAAAATAATTTCAGAAAATGGAATTAAAAATGGCGAAAATGGAAAACCAATAAAAACGGTACCCCACGGGACTATCCATATATTCAAAACAAGTAATGGCACCAGTATAATAGTTAACATATAACCCTGATGATTTGCTGTAAGCCGCCAGGATTTGAGGGCGCTAATGGGCTTATCGGCGGCTATCGACGGAAATACTAAAGATATTCTTACTAAAACATATAGTTTAATGGCCACTAAACTAACGGCCACGCCATCTAGCCCAATGAAAAATAGCCATAGAACAATGTAATCAATCGCGTTAAACAGCAGCAGATATAATAAAAAATGAGTTTCTCTACGTGACCAGAGTGCGCTAAGCCTGATACCCCAGGTTGGAACAGAATCAGTGCCAAGTAAAATAACTCGATGTGTGGTAATAGAGACCAGGGTCAGTAAAATAATTTTTATCGCAAAAATGAGCGGAGGCGAGAAGTAATAGGAAAACAGAGAAGCATAAGAGTCGTCAACAAAAAGAGAATAGATATAATTCTTGGCG
>QILK01000186.1 GCA_003233345.1 Gammaproteobacteria bacterium
TTAAAAATATGTTTTTAAATTATAAGTTTATGTTTTTAAATTTTTTAATTAGGGCACAATCAAATTTAAACTGTGTAGATGTGCTAAGTAAATGCGCAGCTCCCCTAACATTCATTCTACACATAATTATGTTTGTGTTGCAAGTAACATTTACAAAAAATTTGTGTGGGAAATTATTCCTTTTTTTGTCGTCAAATAGGCATAAATTAACTAGTGTTTTGAACCTTAGGTGAGAACGTATCTTACCAGTTACTATAGGCAAACAAACACAGTTTAATAATGTTTTAGAAAAATTTTATTCCACAGTTAAATAATCATAATTATGTTGCCACTACATAATGATACCAGCCTGCGCCTACAGCAACAAACTGGATATGAGGCAACGGGAATAATCTAAATAAAATTTTAATTTTACTACGGCAAAAAAGTTAAAAGCAGGTTTGCGGGCAGCACCTTGACATAGGAGTAACTCTCAGGTTTAAATAATGCAAACAGGTCAAATTTTTATGCCTGACACCCGTGGGGACTGACATAATGGAGAATGCATAATGATGGTTAAAGAGATCTCTCAGCGCGCCCAGGTTTCAACTGATTCTGTTCGCTACTATACCCGTATAGGTTTACTTAAACCAAAGCGTAATGAATCCAACGGCTATAAGCATTTTACAGAAGCCGATGTCAGAAAATTAAGATTTATTCGACGTGCGCAAAGCCTCGGATATAGCTTGTCCGAAATCCAGAAGATTTTTCAAGACGCGCATCATGGTCAATCCCCCTGCCCGCTGGTTAGGAAAGTCATTCACAATCGTATTCACGAAAATAAAAAAAAGTTACTGGAATTACAAGCTCTGCAAAATAGAATGGAAAACGCGCTCACAGAGTGGAGCAAAATGCCGGATGGCGTTCCTGATGGAGACACGGTTTGCTATCTAATTGACCTTGCTGGTGAGGAATAATCAAATAAACTGAAGATATTATATATATTTAGCCATGCCTTAGAATAAGCGAAATCATCACTTTTATAATAACTACCTACGGCTTTCATTTCATCCTCCACCATATTCGCCTTATTTTACAATATCGTACCGCCGATTGCACATCGGTGTTACATTTGCTATATTGTTGCTTCAATTGGAAACGCATATATAAGACAATTAAAAATTTCAGTCTTAGTTAATATTATTTTCTATATATAACGATAATTAAATAACGAAATATTTGGCATTAATGATTCAAATTATTCCTAACTGGCACCCAATCCTAGTTCACTTTACCGTAGCGCTATTGTCTATATCTGTCGCAATGTTTTTACTGGCCTCAGTGCTCAAAGAAGGTAATCTGCGCCAGCAGTGGTTAAATGTCGCTTACTGGAATTTATGGATCGGAATGTTGTTGACCATTGCGACATTGATTTTCGGATGGCTCGCCTATAACTCAGTGACCCATGATACCCCATCCCATGTGAAAATGACTAGCCATCGCAACTGGGCATTTATTGCATCTGGGTTATTTGCGGTTCTTTTTTTATGGTCGATATTTGTTCATAAAAAAGCAAAACCTGGAATACTTTTGTGCTAGCTGGCTTGATTTCCGTCAGTACTCTGGCCGTAACAGCTTGGTATGGCGGCGAACTTGTTTATCGTCATGGACTTGGCGTAATGGCTTTACCCAAAGCATCTGATCACACCCATGCAAAAGGCACTCCTGCTCATTCACATGGTAAAGATGCGCCGGCACATTCACATGACAAAAATACACCAGCCCATTCACATGGTGATGTAAGTCAACCAGAAAAGAATAAAAGTAACGATGCCACCCCGGCGAAAGGCGGCGCATCAAGCGATGGCCACGACCATACGCACTAAATATAATGAATATAAAACAGAAAAATATATTTTATGATTAAAGGACCATTATTAGGAGAACTGGAACAGGCTGTCCTCAATTATTTGTGGGACAATGGTGAATGTGACGCGAAATCCATTCACGCGACTCTTGGTAAGAAACGTGGAATTTCGTTGAATACAATCCAGTCGACCTTAGAACGTTTGTTTAATAAGAAGCTGCTTGAGCGAACTAAAGTAAGCTATGCGTATATATACCGGACCGCGATAGAACGGGGAGAGCTCATCAACATATGGCTCAACAATATGATAAGAGCCTTAAAAACAAGTAAAAATGAAGTAATGCTCTCAGCTTTTGTTGACTTGACCAGTGATATTGATATTGAGCACTTGCAGGAACTAGAAGAACTGATAAAAGAGAAACGGAAACAACTGGATGATTAGGGCAAACAGCAATGTTTAGTATACTGCAATCAGTTGTATTGGTGTTTTCAATTTTGGTTTTTGTCTCAGCCCTGGCCATTCAACTGGTCTATGTGGTTTCGCAAAAACAAATTGCAAAAGTAGCGCCAGCACGTCGTGCCAGATTATTATTTATTATAGTATTACTACCTGCGGTTTTAGCCCTGGTGTTTATTGGATTAGGATTTTCTCCGTCCTTGTTAACACTGCTTGGTTTTCCACAGGAACATTGCATCATACACTGTTTATTAAATAGTGGTGACCATATTCACCTATGCTTGTTAACACCTCCGGATTTTATATATAGCCCGTCAATCTTAACACTGTTTTTCGCATTATTAATGCTGGCATTATTTAATCTCTATAAGATATTAAAAGAGGTCATCAACAGCAGAGTATTACTTTCACAATTTAGGTGCATGAGTAAAACTGTCGATAATAAAAAGTACCGCTGCATTGACTCCAATGGAATGCTAGCCTTTTCAATGGGCCTGTTTCGACCAGAGGTATTTATATCGAATGGGCTAAAGAAGCAATTAACTAAAGAGGAATTAACCCTCGTGTTGGCACACGAGTGCGCCCACGCGCGTCGAAAAGATCTGCTACGAATTTTAATCATGAAATACTTAAGCATTTTCTTTTTGCCTTTCATAGCCAGACGAATTGAGTCAGATATGTCCTTGGCCTGTGAGCAGGTTTGCGATGAGTTTGCTGCGAAAACAGTAAAAAGCAGGCTACTGGTAGCACAAACAATTCTCAAACTACAAAAACTGGTACCGGCAAGCTTACAACAACACGTTATGGTCAATTACTTTTCAGAACATCATATCACTAAAAGAATATTCTGCTTACTCAACGACGCGCCTAACGATGGGTTTAATTTAAAGCATTCATTGTTTTATACCTTATTAATTTCCACCGGAATATACTTTGCAATAAAGTATGACCTAGCGCATCAATTGCTCGAACTACTGTATAACTTTCTACTTTAATCGCACAATTAGAATCATATGGTCATAATGTTAGCTCTAACTACGCTAACAAGTCGATTTATCAACATAAATTGCGAAGACTTTATACAGATTCATCTACCGTTCAGAGTAAAAGGTCTATAATCCACCCGTATTTTTAATTTTATTAATTGATCGGAGTTTACTATGAAAAAAAGGACTGGTTTAATTATAAGGATAGGTACGCTATTCGCCGTTATCAATATTGCAATGATAGGTAATGTTTCTGCGGCTGACGATTATTATCCTGTCACCGAAGTAGTTGTTCATGACGCTAGCCACCACTATGATGATCATGGATTTGATAGTCACGGGTATAATGCTCATGGTTACCATCGAGACCATGGATATAACCAACACGGGTATAACCATCACGGACATTATAATAACCATTATGATTCCGCGCATCACTAAGCTGGATACGGTTAGTTTTTTGTCACATATACAAACGGGATCAATCGTTAATACTTGATCCCGATTTATATTGTTTGCAATCTCTGTCTCTTGCTTTAGCCTTAGTCTATGTCAAAACCTTTCTCTTACCGGCCAGTAAAATTAACTCAACTAAACCCTACTTATTATAATATATTGGGCATGGCACTTCGCGCTTTTAAATAACTGATATTATTTAATTTATCTCTTCAACTAAGGCGGCGGTGACTTAGCGCTAAAAAATTTATTATTTGTATACCATTATATACTTATTTAGCTGTCTAATATTTACCAAAATCAGTAGTATTTACGCAATATGAATGACCATAATAAACAATCAGAACTGATCATTATACCGCAACGCCAGGTTGGTGAGCTGCAATTTAAGATGACAGACACGGAATTGCAAAAGCAAATGGGATCTCCTGTCCGTATAATACCGATGTCCTATGACAGGCAGTTATATGTATACTCCGACCAGATTGATACCGTTATCTATCATCAGAACCTCGGGCTGGTTGGCGTCTCTGTTTCTACCGCACCTGTTTTAATTGATGGACAAGAAATATTTTCCATGTCGAAAGACAGCATCGAATCATGGTTGAAAACGCTGGACCTGGCATTCGAAACTAGCAACGATCAATCTGAGTACATCAATATTGAGATTCCTCAATGGGCGATTATAATCTCTTTTCAAAATGGACACGTCGATAGTATTGAAGCCGCTTTTGGTGAATGGCAATACGGCCAGTTGACTGAAAAAACGAATTAAAAGTAATCTACCTATATTGTAAATACTACCCATTATTGTATTATTCAGCTTTCACCTAGGCGGCAATACCTAAAAATTTATGCGAAATAACCAAGGTAAAAGTATCAAGATCATTTTTATACTTCTACTAGCAGCTATCCTGGCCGCTTGCGGCAGCGATCATGAAACTGATGGAGCGGCAAAAGAGGCTACAGGCAAACAAAAAACTAAAAGCGATTCGCCAGTAGATATCCAACCGTCGCCTAAAAAAAATAAAAACATCAACACATGCTTTGTTCCAAACGCAATCAAATTATCTCGAGAGGAACGCAAATTATTTAAGCTGGTGATGAAACATCGGGAAAAACATGGGCTACCTGCCATACCGGTTTCAAAATCATTAACCTATGTCGCTAAAACGCATTTAGTAGATCTCAATAAAAACAGCCCAAGCAATCGCCGTTGCAACATACACAGCTGGTCAAACAAGGGTAACTGGAAACCATGCTGTTATACTGCAAACCATAAACAAGCCAAGTGTATGTGGAGCAAACCCAAAGAACTAACCAAATATCCAGGGTTCGGTTATGAAATTTCATTTGCGACCGTTGGTCGTAGGCGTACACGACATTCGGTTAATGCCAAAAAAGCTTTCGCGGTATGGAAATCCAGTCAACACCACCACGATATTATCCTTAACCGTGCAATTTGGAGAAAAACCAAATGGAAAGCAATCGGGTTAGCAATCCATAAAGGTTCCGCAAATATCTGGTTCGGAGAAAGAACTGACCCAGCAACATCGCGTTAATTGCATAAGTTTACCCCGATTGTGACGATAATTCGTTTATATGCCTGAATTGTTATTTACAAGGTAAAACAGTTTTTTTACAATAAATAAATGGATATTCAAAGTGCACCCAGCACTTTGCCATTTACGATACACATAATTAATCATGTAGGACTAAACAATATGGCTGAACAAAAAACATACCTAGAATTATCGCAGGATACTGGCTCGCATAAATTTTATGAAGTTGCAGTGAAAAGCTGCGATATGACTATTCGTTACGGAAGAATTGGCGATAATGGCAATACCAGCACCAAAAACTTTGATACGCCACAAAAGGCAAAATCAGAAGCTGAGAAAAAAATTAACGCCAAATTAAAAAAAGGCTATGAACACGCCGTTAAAGGGGTTCGCAAAAAACGTGCGATTACCCGTCGCGCCATCAGTAGCAGAAAATCGTCCGCCAAAAAATCTCCGGTCTTGTGGAAGTTCGCGACCGGCTCCAATGCATTTGGTATTTTTGTTGACGAGCGTGGTTGCTGGGCGGGTAACGAATCCGGCAGAGTGTTTGCATTGGATCACGATGGCAATGTTAAAAACCAATATAAACTCCCGGATGGCGTTAAATGTATCGTCTCAGACAAGGATTGGTTATACGCCGGGTGCGACGACGGAAATGTTTACGATTTAACCGGCAAGGTACCACAGGTAGCTTACGAAATTTCCGAAGATGTGGACATCTACTGGCTGGATATCTACGACGGTATTCTCGGGGTCGCTGACGAAAATGGCCATGTGACGGTGGTCAATCATGAAGATGAGTCTCAATGGTCCGCAAAAAGCAGTGGCAGCAGTGGATGGATGGTGCGTTGTGATGAAATCGGTGTGTACCACGGCCATTCCAGTGGCGTGACCATGTATGACTGGGAAGATGGCTCAAAGATCTGGCATCGTAAAACACCAGGCGCGGTATTGTTTGGCTGGCAGGAAGAGTCCGCTGTTTATGCCGGTACCACTAATGACAAGGTCGTGCAAATCAGTAAAAAGGGTAAACAGGGTATTACTTATGACTGTGATGACAGCGTATACTCGTGTGCTGCTACCGAAGACGGAAAATTTGTATTTGCCGGTGATAGCAGCTCATCAGTGTATTGCTTTGGCCCTGACGGCGAAAGGCTATGGAAACTTGCTACCGGTTGTGGCTCTGCTTATTCGATGCAGTACTACCAGGAGCGTTTGTATTTAGTAACCACTGACGGTTCGCTAACGTGTATCGACGCCAGCGAACAGGCGATTGAGGCAGCTAAAGAAGGTAAAATCCCCAAACCCAAGAGCATCAAGGCACCCTCTGCATCCGGTGTGGCCAAGGTTGGACAGATTGCCACAACAACCAGTACCGCCAAAGGCGTATTGCTTGAGTGTTACAAGCAGGGATCAAAACTGCGAATGCGCGTCCTAAGCGATGGATTTCAAAAAAAATGGAACGTACAATTCCCGAAAAACTTACGCGAAGAAGGCGTCCAGTTCGTCGTTAATGAGCTACGCGAATCTGCTCGCGGCGGGTTTTACCGGGCTTATGGCGAAATCAAAAAAGTAAAATAATCATGACCGATATTACAGATGGAAAATCGGTCACCGTCTCCGGTTCGGGCACAAAAAGTTACACGCTAAAAAATGTTGGCGGCGTGTACTCGTGTAATTGCCCGGCGTGGAGTTTTCAATCACTTCCCATCGAACTAAGAACCTGTAAACATCTAAAAGCCTATCGCGGAATAGCCGTTGAAGAAGCTGCGGGGGGTGAAGCGGTTGAAAACGTACCGTCCAGGCGTGCCGCTTCGAGTTCTTCGTCAACGGCACGCGTGCACACCAGCGAAAACTCATCAAAACCACCGCAACTCCTGTTGGCTCATAAATGGGAAGAAGGCATGGATATAAACAACTGGTGGGTCAGTGAAAAACTCGATGGCGTACGTGCCTATTGGGATGGCGAAAATTTTATTTCTCGTCAGGGAAACTACTTTCTCGCGCCCGACTGGTTCGTGGAAGAATTACCAAAAGTCGCGCTTGACGGTGAGCTTTGGGGTGGACGGCAAAATTTTCAATCCACCGTCAGTATTACTCGTCGTCAGGACCGAGGCGGTAACTGGAATGAGATTTTATATATTGTTTTTGATGCGCCGGCCGTCGAAAAGCCGTTTGAAGAAAGAATGCAGTATTTAAAAGAAACGTTTGCAGCTTGTCAACCAAAATATGGCGCGATTGCCAGGCATCATATTTGTGCCGGGCCAGAGAGCTTACAACAAGAACTGGCACGCGTCGAAAGTCTGGGTGGTGAAGGTTTAATGCTTAGACAACCCCGGTCTCTATATGCAAGCGGTCGCTCGTCTACTCTGCTAAAAGTTAAAAATTTTCACGACGCAGAAGCCAAAGTAACTGGGCACGTCCCCGGTGCCGGAAAACACGAAGGTC
>QILK01000222.1 GCA_003233345.1 Gammaproteobacteria bacterium
TGAACTATCAGAATAGTTTATTGGCTAATAATTTATTCTGTATAAGTATATGTTTTGACTGGTAATCAGCTAGCAATTGCAAAAAGCATGAGTGACCAGACATACGCCTCTCTTACCTTCACAAGCAAAACCAAATTACTGATAAGTATCTTATGATATAGCTATATTATGAGCCCACTATAGTAGGCACATTCAGGCCACCACTTCTGCACAGGTACAACTGTTCTGTTACCATAGCGAATTGGTATAAAGTATTTCCTAAAGCGATTTCGAGAAATTAATTATGGTATTTCTTTCCCATTAAGTATCATTTTTCCTTTTTTAAACTCTAGATCGATTCGATAATTATCACCTTTTTTAGCAATAATATTCTGCTCTTTCCATAAGTCGACTAAACTTTTTATCTGCTCGCTAACTTCTTTTTCCTGATTGGCGGGAGTAGCATCGGTCGCTTCAGACTCATTTTTAATCTTCATACTAATGGCAATCAAATCAGTAAGTGCCTGCTTTGATAGATCAACAGAAGCTTTAAAATAAAGCGCATATTTAAAATTAAATATACCTAGTTTTTGTCCTTTGGGATAGGCGACACCTTTTAACAGCACATTTGATTTAATCGTGTTGCCGTCGATTGTCAGGATGATATTATCAAAATGCAGCTCAGGTTCTTTGTTAATCAATTCGGTGGCCACATCTGCCGCTTTGGCGATATCAGGGCTAGACCCGCTGACAATCTCTTCAAGTTTTATATATAACGCTTCATCTAGCTTTAACAAACGTATGGGCAGCACAAAACTGATTGGCTTTGAATCATTGATTTGCAATGATTTAATTTTAAAAACACCTTCGGCTTCAATATTACCAGCCTTAACCCGGGTAATACTTGTGGATTCCAAATCGGTAACCAATATTTTTTTCGCAAAAAAATCGTTTTTCTTACTACTAATCAACAATTTTTTTAACGAACCAGTAGATTTTTCAGCCCCCGCATCTCTTAGACGTTTGCCATAGACCATTTTTGCTTTATAGCCAAAAAACGCTACATTCATTTCTGGACTTGCATACGCAATCTTGTCGAAAGTGGTAGCGAAATCGCCTGCGTTCCAAAGCAGATTAGTCGTAAAGTCCAGCTTAAATTTTTTGATGATAACGTTGCTATCTTTGCCTTCACCAAATTTTTGCTCGAAGTCTTTTATATCGACATAGATAGCGATTGTTCTAGCAAAATTAAATCTAAAAGTACTACTTATCTTATTGCCAATCTTATTGGTAATCGATTCGGATAGTACTGGGCGTAAATTTCCGAGTCCAATTTGAATTCCTGAATCGCTGAAAATAACGGGGCCATGATTGATCTTAAGGTCAATAAAGTACTTTTTAATCCCCTCTTTTGCTGGAATTCCCATCACCTGCGCAATCTCAGCAGGTACTTCAAAGGTCACTTTGCTACTAAACCATCCACGTTGATAAGTCGCTGTTTTTAGTTTAACTGAAACATTCTTATTAATACTTTGCAAACTTTCCTGAAATCGGCTTTCGACTAAATAACCGGCAACAAATGGCCCAAGCAAAAACGTAAACGCCGCCAGTAACACCAGTCCTATTAAAATTTTTTTCATTTAACTACCCAGTAAATTATCGAGATGAAAGTATAACTTAGAAAACACCGATTTTCAGCCAAAATTTAAAGCTTAAGCTTGAATATAAGCAAATACTAAAATCTAGAAATAACACTAAAAGTAGCGATAAAATCAACCTGTTTTCATATGTTTATCGTTAAATTTCGATAACAATCTAAATGTATCTCAAAAATTTAACGATAATTAATTGAGAGAAAAATACAGATACGCAAACCTCACTGGCACGCACGTTCATCTTAAGTCAAGAAATTTGGCGTAAATACCAAAACATTTTATTTATGCATGATAAGAATAACAACTATATCCAAAATTGGTCTTTATAAATGATACTCTATCAAAGAGACTGATTATCGTTAACATAGATCAAATAGACCAAGAGGAATAGTTGTGAAATTACTATGTCTACTGCTTACGTTATTACTAACAAATACCCCGTTACTGGCAAAATCGGGCAAGGTTACTGGGGGACAAGTCTATTCTATTCCCGACTGGTTTAAACTTAGTTTATTGGATATCAATGAGGACTTTCAGGAAGCCTCGAAATCTGAAAAACATATTATGCTGTTTATGCACCTAAAAGCTTGCCCCTATTGCAGCCGAATGCTCGATGAAAATTTCCGCAAAGGTGATAATAAAAAATATATGCAAAAACACTTTGATGTTATCGCCATTAACATTCGTGGAGACAAGGAAATAACCTGGACAGATAAAAAATCCTATTCAGAAACTGAGCTTGCTAAAAAAATAGGCGTTGTCGCAACACCGACTATTGTTTTTCTAAACACCAAAGGTAAAAAAATATTACAACTCAATGGCTATCGAAAACCGCTTGCGTTTCGCTATGCCCTCGAGTACGTGCAAAGCAGGCAATACGCAAAATCAAGTCTCACAGAATATCTTAAACTTAGACAAAATAAGCCTGTCTATAAATTTTTAGAACATGCTTATCTTAAAAAAATGCCTGATCTGACCGGCTACAAAAAACCGTTGGCCATTCTGTTTGAGGATAAAGACTGCGTCGGTTGCCAAGAATTTCATAAAAAAGTACTGGGACACAAAGCAGTGTTACCAGAACTGGAAAAATTCCTATTTGTTAGACTAGACAGCTACTCACCCGATCTGGTCACGAATCTTACTGGTAAAAAAATTAAACCGGCGCGCTGGGCAAAACAACTGGGGTTAAACTATCGCCCGGGGATGGCCTTATATAACAATGGCAAACTTGTATCGGTGGTTAATGGAAGGTTATATCACTTTCATTTTAAAGAAACGCTACGCTATGTAAGTGGCCGGTATTTTGAAAAATACGATTCATTTTCTCAATACTTGCAGGCACGACAAAAAGAATTACTTAGCCAAGGCATTGATATTGACTTATCAGAATAAAGTTAGATGCAAAAAGCAAGAAGGCCTATCAAGAACTAAGGCCTTCTCTTCAGGTCGATAAATTATTGGTTTACATACCGAACTATATCAGCCAAAACCAAACCATCGTCACCTGCGACACACGGGTCAGGTTCCCAGTTTTTATCTTTTAGAAAACTGTCACAGTTAAGCAACATCGTCGCAAACACCTCTAGTAATATCGCCGAGCCAACCGGTCCAAGTCGCTTGCCACCATTGATAACCCCTGCTTCGCGCATAAGATATAAAAATAATGGCGTATGATTTTCCAGTCGGCGATGAATATCTTTTTCAATACAGTTCCAACCAGGAATCTCGGAAAATTTCAGCTTCTGGGCGGGGTCTATAGAATAACCTTTGTCGGCAAGTGCGGTCGCAACACTTTGGCCACTGGGTAATCCAAGCGCATATCCACGCAATAAATTACGAAATGCTAATGACCTATCCCCGTCACTGGCAAAACGGCCAACAATGGGATCAGGCATCTTAATCAGTTCATCAGCCATCAAATGATCAAATGCTTTAGATTTAACATAGTCATGGCACTCTTCCACATCCAACAGAAATCGCCAGTCGACCGTTAAGCTGGACGGCGTGGGTGAAAATCCTTCGGTACCAAACCGCTCGTCAAACAAATCTATTACCGGGTATTGTGCATTCGCTGGATATTGGGAACGAACCAAGGTGTGACCAAATCGATAAGCGGCCACCGAAAACTCGACTGGCATACAGATACGATGACACTTATCCACTAGCTTGCATTTTGGGTAATCCTTTTTCCCTATTTGAGCGCTGGCAAAATTATAAATATCCTCATCACAAATGCGTTTAAGAAAGTCATTCCAGACAATATACTGATAGTGATAACGCACATCTGTTTGCGCGTCCTCAAAACTGCGCCCTATAATTCTTCGATTGTGGAAACGTAAAAATAGCAGTTGCAATTGAGATACAAATATATTTTCGTCGTTACGGGGATCGCCGATAAGCGCTCGGCCATCGCTGTTACGTGGGAGATCATTAGAATTATTTTTGCTACCAATTAGCATGCGCCCTGGTTGAAACTGGTCATATAAAAACGGCGACGCGTCTGGTCCAAATCCGTAAACACAATCCAGATCCAACGAAGCCGAACGTAAGTTGGGCAACTTAGACACGGCCTCATTATCGATCTGTTTACCATGAAGGTTACTGGCAGTATCTAAGGTAATATCATGATCCACGAACTGCGAAAAAAAAGTATAGGCAGCGGGTATGCTACTGTCAGGCGAATCCGAATTAATATCATGCATGATTCCATTAGCGCCCCCGAGTAACCCTGCGACTACCTCTGCTTCACACTGGTCTTTAATCTTATATTCATCGGCCCAGGTAGGCAAGTCAGGAAACATTTTACAAAAATTTCCAAGTCGCAAATGCGAGCAACCCTTGGCTTTACTACTCCCATGCATTGGTTTTTGCTGAAGTTTAGAATCCGAATTTTTTCCAGACATAAAAATTCTCCTTTTAATTTTGCATTAGTTAGGCATTCCATTGCTAGTTTGGGTAGACTTAAAGTAAATCAATTACTATGTCGAATTGAATTGAAAAATGGTTTAATATTTTATTAAAAGGCTAAAATTTGTTAAAAATTTATAATACCTGCAAAGTGTAATTTGACAAAACATCTATTATTTACGGTTAAAAATACAGTAATTATTTTTACAAGTAATTTAGTTTAGCACTTCATGTGTTAATTTCAATGCTATTTTTATGTCCCGCACAGTAGTTAACAATCAAGCTATCAAGACACCTACAATATAACATTACACATGCTTAACAAATTGATAGAAAAAAAAGACATAAAAAAACTATAAAAATATATTTCAATAGCAAATATACATTTTTAAGGATAGCACATCCGCTATTTACTAGATTTAATACCATTCACCTGTATACTTTAAATATAGGAATATTACGAAAATTTTGCTGCTCAGGCCCCATAATCTGTTAAACTCCGCTTCGTGTTAAAATTTAATCAACTAAGTCTTAGACGGGGGGCTCGCGAACTTATTCATGAATCCACCTGTACAATACATGCCGGCCAAAGTGTTGGTTTAACCGGTGCAAATGGCTGCGGCAAATCCAGCTTGTTTGCGTTAATACGCAATGAACTCCATGCAGATGGCGGCGAATGTACCTTACCACCGCGTACCGTTATTGCTCATGTTGCCCAGGAAGCACCCGCCAGTGAAGACTCTGCACTAAATTATGTCATTGACGGCGACACTGAGTTGCGCCGCTTGCAACAGCAAATTGAACTGGCGCAAAATGCGGACAACGGTGAAAAACTCGCGTTGCTATACCATGACCTGGAAGCCATCGATGGTTACAGCGCATCCAGTCGAGCAGGCAAACTCATGCACGGCCTTGGTTTTGCAAATCACCAGGAAAATACCGCTGTCAATACTTTTTCCGGTGGCTGGCGTATGCGTCTTAATCTCGCGCAGGCGTTAATGTGCCGATCCGATATACTGCTATTAGACGAACCGACAAACCACCTGGATCTGGAAGCCGTGTTATGGCTCGAAGACTGGTTACTGAACTATTCGGGTACGCTATTGCTAATATCACATGACCGCGACTTCCTCGATCGCGTCTCTACTCATATTGCTCATATTGAGAACAACACACTCACACTGTATAAAGGCAACTATTCTACATTTGAAATACGCCGTGCAGAGCAACTGGCGAACCAGCAATCCATGTACGAAAAGCAACAACGGGAAGTCGCGCATATACAGCAATTTATCGACCGCTTCAAAGCCAAGGCGAGCAAAGCACGGCAAGCAAAAAGTCGGGTTAAGGCGCTGGAAAATATGAGTATGATACAGGCGGCACATATAGACTCACCCTTTTCTTTTGAATTTGGCAAGCCATTGCGTCAACCTGACTCTTTACTGCAATTGGATCAGCTTAGTATTGGCTATGCTAATAACGTGATATTGTCCGGCATTAGACTGAATATTCAGGCTGGCGACAGGATAGGATTACTGGGTTACAATGGCGCTGGAAAATCTACTTTTATAAAGCTGTTGGCAGGTGAGCTTGCGCCCATTAGCGGGGAACGCACCCAAGCCAAAGATCTTAATGTAGGCTACTTTGCCCAACATCAACTGGAACAACTGGATTCCGAAGCCAGCGCACTTCTACACCTGCAACGATTGGATGCGAAAGCGACTGAAAAATCGCTACGCAGTTTTCTCGGTGGATTTGCCTTTAATGGTGATATGGCAACCTGTCCAGTAGCACCTTTTTCAGGCGGCGAAAAAGCGCGACTGGTACTGGCCATGATCGTTTATCAAAAACCAAATCTGCTTTTATTAGACGAGCCCACCAATCACCTTGATCTGGAAATGCGCCATGCCTTGAATGTCGCATTGCAAGTATTCGAAGGCGCGATGATTATTGTATCGCATGACCGGCACCTGCTACGTACTGTAACGGATCAGTTATTATTGATTGACAACGGCAAGGTAACGGAGTTCGAAGGTGACTTGGAAGATTACCGACGCTGGGTCAACGAGCAAAGTAAACTTGATCGGCATAGTCCAAATAACACCCAAGAAAAGTCACAAACAACGGATAAAAAAACACAGAGACAAAATGCAGCTGATCAACGACGAAAATCACAGCCTTTGCGCAATAAAATTCAAAAAGCAGAAAAACAACTCAATCGATTAACGACTGAAAAAGAAAAGCATGAGCAGCAACTTGCAGATAGTACAATATACGAAGAACATAATAAACTAGCATTAAAAAAATTAATTGATGAGCAATCGATTTGCAAAAATAAACTGTTGGCCACTGAAGAATTATGGATTCAACTTACCGAGGACCTGGAAAACCTGGACAATAACAGCGCCTGACACATCTGCCGCTATAATAAGTATCATATACATCGTATATTGATTACCCCGAAAAAATCAATCCCGCTTATTTCGACACCCCGGTTTGTGATAATATTTATGTTGCTGACTAGTATTGACAGCTAGTATAGACAATCTTGGAAATCAATAGGCATGGCAGATAAAATCGATTGGGAGGGTAACGTCACCTCCGTACAAGCCAGAATCAGACTAAACCGCTCTTTTGACGAGCGCAATCACGGCTATTTGGGGTTTTCACTGCGATTAGAAGGAAAGCTTGCAGGTGAATCAAAAATATTTTCGGTCG
>QILK01000105.1 GCA_003233345.1 Gammaproteobacteria bacterium
ATAATTCCTTCGCCAGTAGTGACTGTTTATATAGATTTATACGCTTGATATAGTCATTACTTTCTAATTCAATGACAGAACATTTTCCTTGCACCCTGCTGCTATCATTTTTTTCCTTCTCAATCTTCTTACGACTTTTACTAATATCCGCTGCTTCACCAGCGACAGGTTCTCCGAGGGCCTTTATTTTCGCTTCCGCTTCTACCACCTGTGCACTTGCCTTTTCCTTACAGGCTTTGGCAATGGGTAAATACTGCCTTACTTCTTCCTTGTATTTTTCCAGAAGTTTAAGTTTTTTTGTTTTTCGAGCCAATTCCTTTTTGATATTATCCAGCGTTTTTTTAATCTGTTTGATATTTTTCTCGTCGGTCACTGCCATAACATCGACGCTGAAAATAGTGGGAATTAAAAAAAATAGAAGTATAAATGATCTTAGCAAAATACACGCTCCAATATCATCAAATGTTCCCGCTATCGGGATCATCAAGCATATACAGATCGGGAAGCACCGATACTCCGGGTATACTCGTGTGCAGCACGTTCCCAGGATAAGCTGGAATCTATAAACTGTACACCGTCTGCTAACATTTTATAATAAAGGCCATGTTCAGCCGCAAATAATCGCTCACCATCCGCTAAACTGATACTCATTTCACTAACCATTGCTCTAAACAGTGGATATTGAGAACGCTCCTGCACCCGATCCAGCTTGCACTGTCGGGATCGGTAAGCAACGGCATTTATCGCTCTAAGATCATCAACAGTAGATCCAATATTATCGGTCTCGCGAAAGAGTAATCCGGTTGGCAAACTGGAATTACTGTGCCACTGCTGCGCGCGAATACTCGCCGCGTGGCTAAAGCTGGCCGCCGATTGTAACGGGACTATTTGTTGAATAATGCCACCCGTAGCACGTCCTATCGCCAGGGTACCATTCAAGTAAAACTCGTTGGTCATCCCAAAAGGTTCGTATAATGACGGCATTAATCCAAACGTGGCCCCTCTTAAAGTTGACATAAACCCGTCGCGCCAGCGAAAGGGGAAAACCAATACCTTGTCCGGATACTTGTCTGCCAGTTTTCGCAAAAAATCCAAGCCGTCAAGACCCTCATCGCCCGGAATCGGAAAGAAAAAGAATCGACCTTCACCCCCGCCTTCGAGAAAAACATTCGTTGCCGCAGCAGCGACATCATAACCCTTTTGGCGTGTATCATCGCGACCGGCCATAACAAACCAGCTGACGTTACTATCACGGTCAAATGCGCGAATATCGCCCCAAAGTGGTTTTTCTTTTGACGGTTTAACAAGCGACAAGGCCTCCATCGCCATTTCCCGATTATCGGTTTTCCATTGCTGAAGAGGCTCATATTGACCCTGCCGCGCCTCCGCCAACATTTTCCACTCTAATTGCGAGCGGATAAACGGACCATTATTGACCCCTTGAAGCCTGGATTGTAACTGTTGTTTCAAGTGCCCGGCCATCACCTCACACTGGAAATCGTCTTCGGTCAAATCCTGGGCGAACTGATCTGAGACTGTAAAAATAGTATGCTGCAAATGCCTCAACGTACGATCAAGAACCGTAAACCCACTATTGTCTGTCGGACTAATACCATGTTTAATTAATTCCTGGTCGGTTACCGGCGTGTCATAACTGTTATGCAACGTTAAGTACAGTTTCCACGAATCACGGCGACGACTATGTGCCAGCGCGGCCGTTGCCGCCTCCCAGTCCTGTAACATCAGTATCCACTCAGCCATCGGGGCAATCTTTGCTAACGCTTCGATAGCCGCTGATCCAAATACCAGGGCATCGCGGCAAAGATTCTTTGCAATCTCTGTAGACGAATTGCCAACCAGATACGGATTCGGTGAACCGTTAAAATATTTAGTCGATAACGGTTCAAGAAAGTACCACGGAATTTCGGTATTATATCGTCGCAACCTGACCTTTAAGATTTCATCACCAACCTGCACACGAACCGCCCCGCAATCTTTGCTACGCAATGAGGTCGTGGTCTTGATTTTACGGTGAAAGGGGGTAATAACGATAGTTTTAAGCCCGGAAGCACGGCTGACATATAATGGTAACTGCCCCATGACAGCGGCGACACCACCCGCTGGTGCAAAGGGTGTTTCATAGGTGATAAACGCGATTCGTTTCTGCATAACTGTAAAATCTATCGTGTCACCATGAACAAGTCAAACAGTTTCTCGAACAGGAAACCAGTGACAAAACACGTTGTGTTTTTGCGTTTGCAGCTAGAAAACGCGCGGGACTAACAATGAAATCCGCTACCGCGTTTATCGATGGCAGCGGCTCGCATTAATACTTTGGCTACTTTTTCTCGCTCTTGTCCTTCGGGTCGTCTTTTTCTTTTTTTGATGTTTTATCCTTTACATCTTTCTTGGCAACTTTATCTTTTGCTGCCTTAAGCTTGGCATGTTCTTTCCTCAGCTCGACAACCATGTTTTTGGATATACCTTGCACTTTGGGCATCACTAGCGTCATCTGTTTCTGCCCCACCGCCATCGCCTGTTTGGAAATTTCCGGTGTTTTGCTTAACAATTTCTGGCCCAAAGGACTTTTATAAAATTTAATCAGGCTGTTAATCTCAGCCTCGGTATATTCTTTGACATAAATATCAATATACTGCTTTTTCAGTTTGTCCCATACCAGATCTGCTTTAAGTATTGCTATCATTTTTTTGGAATGCGTATCAACAATAGACTGCATTTCCTTGGGCACACGCATCCTAGTCAAATTGGCCTTTATCAGATTTTCAGCATACTTATACATTTGATCAACTAGTAGGCTCACTTTTGTTAATTTAACCAGTTCGACTGCTGCTTTTCGATGACTGGCTTTCTCGGCCATTGAACTAAATGTCACTGTAAGCAACAGAACAAATATGATGTTCCTTAAATTCATTTTTAATTCCTCAAATTCGTTAACAGACTGCAATAATCACTTGGTCGCTATCATAGCAATTGTCGCGCCTCGCACCTACGATAAATTTGCAATTATGCGAGTCACCGCAAATAATTGTTAGTATTTAGTATAATCCATGCACAATAGTCAATATTAGCATAACTGCTTATAAAACAAATAAAATATTGGCAAATCAGCACCGAACTACCGCCAAGTAATACTGGTAGACACGTAGAGAGATAAATAGTTTCACGCCAGTTACTAACTGGTTGCTCAGGAAATATTGGATAAATCTCGTGGAAGTTGCAATAGATAATAAGCGCAGTAAGCAACTAATCCTGCGCTTATTAAAAAAAGAAGCAACCCGGTAAATTTTTTTATACGCCTGCCCTTGCTATACCATAAGATATCAATTATCAGGAAGACACCTAAACTAACAAGGAAAATAACACGGTTACCATGAAACAGATAAAATATTTTATCGAGGATTTCGTAGCTTAGAAACGCTAATAGATAATAGTAATATACCGCTATTCCAGCCAAGGCAACAACAGATAAAGTAAAATTATAAAAAACGTAGCTACTCATTGACCACGCACTACCTCAAACCACTCATTTCCGGTTTTGTCATGCCTTTGCTTCATCCATATATTCTAGCCGCTTTGGCTTTTACTACAAGTAGCCCGGACTTCGCGCAGCGAACGCCGGGGAAAGGAACCGGATTCGAAATCCAATTAAGACAGCCGTATACGCGAGGTAGTCGGTAGCTGACTAAGACTACGAAAAACAGGATGTTCGTTGTCCCGGCGTTCGCTACGCGAAGTCCGGGCTACTTTTCGCCGCATATTTCGTAAATTTTTGTGGATCAGGGTGAATCTAAATGATTGCCGACACCTGGGCTGCTACACTATCAATATGGACGCCAGCAAAGTCACTGATCTTCAATCGGCTAAAAAAATAATAGAGCAAAGAGGACTGACACATCTTAAAGTCGGTGTATTCGACATCGACGGCATTTTACGTGGCAAGTATATGTCGAAGCAGAAATTTCTAACCGCGATAGAACATGGCTTTGGCTTTTGCGATGTTGTACTCGGGTGGGATGCCAAAGATCGTCTTTACGACAACGCCGCGTTTACTGGATGGCATACCGGCTATCCGGATGCCAGCGTGCGTATACTTGCCGATAGCGCACGAGAAATACCCTCTGAAAACGGTATGCTATTTTTTCTCGGCGAATTTTCAGGCCCGGCAGAAAATGTTTGCCCTCGGGGCCTGCTACGCCGTGTTATTGACAATGCAAAGAACGCTGGACTGAGTATTAACGCAGGGTTTGAATACGAATTTTTTGTTTTTAATGAAACCGCGCAAAGCTTGCGCGATAAAAGCTACCAGCACTTAGAACCTTTCACACCAGGCGAATTTGGATACTCCACCATCCGCAACAGCGTCGAGTCTGATCTCTATTTAAAATTGCTGAACATGTGTGAAATCATGAATTTTCCAATAGAGGGACTGCATGACGAAACCGGCCCCGGGGTTCTCGAAGCTGCTTTGGTTTACGATACCGCGCTGGCATCGGCTGACAAGGCTGCGTTATTCAAAACCTTTACGAAGATCCTCATGCAGAAGCAAAATAAAATAGCCACTTTTATGGCCAAATGGTCTGTGGATTGCCCAGGACAAAGTGGGCATATTCATATTTCACTGACCGATAACAATGGCGATCCTAAATTTTACGATACCGACAAAGAAAAAAATATCAGCGACACCATGCGATATTTTATTGGCGGCCAGCAAAAACTGATGCCCGAATTGTTGGCGATGATCGCACCGACCGTTAATTCGTATCGGCGTTTAGTGCCCGGATTTTGGGCGCCGACACATGCCTCTGTTGGCATCGATAATCGAACCTGTGCGATAAGAATAATACCCGGCAGTGCAAAATCTCATCGCCTGGAATACCGGATTGGCGCGGCGGATGCAAATCCTTATATCATCCTGGCAGCGGCCATTGCATCCGGTCTATGGGGCATTGAAAACAAAATTGAAATCGACAAATTGGTGGATGGCAATGCCTATGAGCAAAAACTGCCAAAACACCTTAAACTACCTGATACGCTTTGGGAAGCAACACAAAGATTTAAATCATCAAAAACGGTTCGCGAACTCTTTGGTGATGAATTTGTCGATCATTTTGCGGCCAGCCGCGAATGGGAGGTCCGCGAATTTCGCAAGCATATCAGCCAGTGGGAACTGGACCGTTACCTAGAGATTATCTAGTTGACTACTGATTCTGTCTTTATTCACTCCCCCATTGACGGTAGGCTGGTGGCTACCCGAAAATACGCCTCACCTTCTGACATAAACCGCGCTATTGATAAATCGCTTATTGCACAACAATCCTGGCAACAGGTGCCTGTTGCTAAACGTGCGCAAATTTGTATGCAAGCTATTGCACATTTAAATAGCGTCGCTGACGAGATCGCTGAAGAAATTACCTTGCAAATGGGTCGACCTATCATGCATTCGGGAAGCGAGCTTTCTGGCGTTAACGAACGTGCGAGTTATATGACCCAAATCGCTGAATCGGCCTTAAGCGATGTTAAAGATGATTCGGCAGAAATCACGCGGATCATACGCCGAGTGGCGCACGGCACCGCGTTAGTGATTGCCCCCTGGAATTTCCCTTATCTGACCGCGATAAACAGTATTATTCCTTTACTTGTTTCTGGAAACGCGGTCATACTAAAACACGCCAGTCAAACGCTACTATGCGCTGAACGTTTTCAGCAGGCTTTTTCGCAAGCTGATTTACCCAGCGACGTATTTCAACATTTGATTTTAGACCATGACAGTACTTTTAAACTGGCGTTTGATCCAAGTATAAAATTCGTCACCTTCACCGGCTCTGTCGCTGCCGGGGCTGCTATTGAACGGTCGTTAGCTGGACAATTTAAAACGCTTTGTCTGGAACTCGGCGGCAAAGATCCGGCCTACGTATGTCCTGACGCCAATCTCGGTTTTACCGTTGAGCAACTGGCTGACGGCGTACTCTTTAATGCCGGACAATCCTGCTGCGCCATCGAACGCATTTATTTGCACCAGGCAATTTATCACGAATTTATCGAACGCTTTATCAGCTGCGTTGAAAAGGTGCAATTAGGTAATCCACTTAATCCACAAACGACGCTCGGGCCCATGGTCAATATTGATGCTGCCAATCATGTGCGCGAGCAGATCGCCAACGCGGTTAAATCAGGCGCGCGAACCAGCATTAACACTGAAGATAAGCAAACACTCTATGTCGGCCCGCAAATATTGCTTGATGTTGACCATACGATGGACATCATGAAAACCGAGAGTTTCGGCCCAGTCGTCGGAATTATGAAGGTTGATAATGATGAGCAAGCAATCGCTTTAATGAATGATAGCCAGTATGGCCTAACGGTGTCTATCTGGACCTCAGAACAAAAGAAAGCGCTAGCAATCGGGCAAGCTATCGACACTGGCACGGTCTTTATGAACCGCTGTGATTATCTTGATCCCAGGCTGGCCTGGGTCGGCGTTAAAAATTCTGGCCGTGGTTGCTCGCTATCGTCACTGGCTTATCACCAGGTTACCCGAGCAAAATCTTTTCACCTGCGCACCATTACATAGACAATGCAATGACAAATCCAGAAAATACGCTATCACTCACCGGAAACTGGTATTATCCAACCCGTATTTTGTTCGGCGCCGGGCGTATTAGTGAGCTGCCCACACTGTGCGCAAACATGGATATTAACAGACCGTTACTGGTGACTGACAAAGGATTATCAGCAACACCCTTTGTACGAGCCGCCGTTAAATCTAACCAAAAAAATAATATCACCACGCTGATTTTTGATGATATCAAAGCTAACCCAACCGGGGCCAATATACGCTCGGGATCTGAAGTTTATAAATCAAATCGCTGTGACGGTGTTATTGCTATTGGCGGTGGCAGTGCGCTGGATGCCGGTAAAGCAATCGCCTTTATGGTCGGGCAAGAGCAGCCTTTGTGGGCGTTTGAAG
>QILK01000203.1 GCA_003233345.1 Gammaproteobacteria bacterium
TGGTGAGCAAAAGCGTGTGAGCAAGGATGAAAGAATCACTTTAACCTGTCAATACCCATTAATTCAAAATCAGTAAAATTTTGAGCCAGTTATCAATTTTGTCATCGGATTTGTGATCTAATTATCAATATCGTTAATCTATAGAAATAGGTTGCGGAGCTTAATTAATATTCTTCAAAGTATGCTTAACGGAGTGAGCCATTAAAACTGAAATAAAATTACACAATTTTCAAGGAAAAGAATCTGTACTGGATGAATTTAAGCGCATGGCGGTAGAAAAAAATTGGGTACTGCACAAGGATGCCGTTGAATATGGAAGTGAATATGCCAACTGGGTTGAGGTGATAGACTACTCTGACAAGCACAGTGATGATGTCTTTAAAAAAATACAGTCATTTAGCAATAACGAGCATCTAAGAGACTCTTCTTATATATTTATTTGTAAAAGTCCCAATAAAGTTAGAGCATTGTTAGACGGTGAAATAAATTATGCTTATTTCAAATATTGCGTCACCATGCACAGTGAAAATAAATTACTGAATATACTGGCGAATCTTCGTTGATAATTGCGATCAGGTTTTTTATTGGCCGAAAAATCCTGAATATTCTACGCCTGATAATGACGCCATCTGCTGGTGCCACGTCGCCAGATCGTTTTTATTTAATTTTCCTAAATGGTCATGACCGCAAGCACGCGCCATTACCTGCATTAATTCGATAGAAGCGTTAAGAAAGGTGTTGAGTTGTAACGAAGATTTTTCAATATTCAATTTTTGGCGTAATTCCGGCTTCTGAGTTGCAATTCCAGCAGGACAGTTATTAGTATTGCACATTCTTGCAGCGACACAACCTATTGCCTGGAGCGCACTATTCGATATTGCAATACCATCAGCACCTAAAGCCAAAGCCTTAACAAAATCAATCGGTACTCTTAATCCTCCGGTAATGATAAGCGTTATCCGCCCACTGGCTTTTTGCTTATCAAGGTATCGACGGGCTCGGGCTAGCGCCGGAATGGTTGGAACACTTATGTGGTCGCGAAACATCTGTGGTGCAGCACCAGTGCCGCCGCCGCGACCGTCTAGAATAATATAATCTGCGCCAGCATCCAACGCAAATTGCATATCTTTCTCAATATGATTTGCACTTAGTTTAAATCCGATAGGAATACCACCTGAAATTTCTCGAACGCGGTCGGCAAATTTTCTAAAATCGGAGACCGAGGACAAATCCTTGAAAGTGGGCGGTGATACGGCCGCCTGACCTTCTGGTATTCCTCTGACTTGTGAGATTTTATGGGTGTTTTTACTACCGGGCAGATGGCCGCCGGTACCTGTTTTTGCCCCCTGACCACCTTTAAAGTGGAACGCCTGAACTTTCGTTAGTAATGTTTCTTTATAACCAAAACCAGCACTGGCATATTCATAGAAATAGCGCGAATTTTCTGCTTGCTCTTCCGGTAACATGCCGCCTTCACCCGAGCAAATACCCGTGCCTGATAATTGTGCTCCTCTGGCTAGCGCAATTTTAGCTTCTTCAGACAAAGAGCCAAAGCTCATATCAGAAACAAAGAGTGGAATGTTTAATTGTAACGGTTTTTTGGCTTCTGGCCCAATAATCAATTCCGTGGTAACACGTTGATCCTCTGACAAGGGTTTACTTGCCATCTGCGCAACCATAATTTGCAACTGGTCCCAATGGGGTAGTTGGTGACGTGGTACACCCATCGCCACCATGGGGCCGTGATGTCCCAGCGTCGACAAACCTTCCTGGGCCAACTGGTGTATAAAAGTAACCGTCGGTTCTTCCAGGGTTGGAACCGCTGCTTGCGATTCGGTGTCGCCGTGGTTTAGTCCAGGGCCTTCTTTGCCAATCAACGTATCGGAAAACTGTTTATGTGATCCATCACAATAAGGCATGTTGCCACTATGTTTACAAGCACATAGATAAGCTTCGCCATTTTCTTTTGCCGTAAAAGCTTTCGGGCTAAACGCCGTGCCTGAGTGAGAACCGTCACAAAAGGGTTGTTTTTTCGAACGACCGCAAGCACAAAAATAGTACTCCTCATCTTTGTTGAGAGTGACCTGAACCGGTTTATTGTTGGCAATAATAGGATTACTCATCATTTCTCCTTAGTGAGATTTGTGTTCTGGTGGTCGATTTTTCTAATGACATCTTATTGGTAAAAAATAGCCATAAAATCCGTGAATAGAATAACATTTGTCGGTATAGTATAGGCAGTTGGCTAATGATTTGCTAAGGATAAAACTGTTATGCGTATTAATCAATATAAAACAAGCTGTTCATGGCTGATAACTGGCAGCTTGTTATTGCTATTTTTTAGTGCGCTATATGCCTCTGACAAAGTAAAAATTGATAAAAATTATTGGGTGGGTCAGTGGAAATTATATCATTATGATGGTAAAGACTTTGTTAAATCAAAAATGGCCTGGAATCTGACCGCTGACGGCAGTGTTTTTACATGCAATACCTGTGTCAAAAGTTTTGTTCGCAAGCAAAGTGAATACAATTATAACAAATATAAGTATAGCGTCAAAAAAATTAACAGTAATTACCATCTTACGTTTATATTAGATAATGTAAACGTGGTGTATATTGCCAAAATAGTCAACAATAAACTTGTCAAGCTAGAATACCATAGTTCCTTGCGGCGGGGCAGCCAATCCAGTTTTGTCGATAAGAGTAAATCAGATAAACGCACGATACTTAAGCGCATCACGGCATACAAACCGGGTATTGCTGTATCTGGATCAGCAGCACAGAGCAGTTACACTGCGATAAAAACAAAGAAGATTGATAATAACAGGGCTGGCGGATGGCTTTTTTCAACGGATGATTCCGATACGGCCCAGAAAAACAGGGATGGTTACCAATATGATCTGGGTGGTTTCAAGCTATATATGACTTGTCACGAAATTGCGGACAATGCCAAGAAGCAAAACTGGCGTATCGATGCGATCGCTGATGTTCAAGATAAATGGCGAAATTTGCGAAGCAGGTGTCCGGCTTCAGCAAAAACACAAAAAGGCGAAAGATTTTCTTTTACAAGTATTGCTATTAAAAAAGGAATAGTGATTCGAGGGATTAGCTATTCGAAAAAAGATATTCCGTTATCTGTCTTTAAAAAAAGCATTGTCAATAAATTTGGAAAACCGCATAAACGGGGGGCATCAAAAGAGGGCGTTGATTACGAATATACGTTTCGGACTCAAAAGACAGTTGGACAGTTTGCGGGGGAGCGTATAGTGAAAATCGAGGTAAAACATAAAAATAACGAAGGCAAAATTATTTTATTTGATACTAACCTCTATAAATTATCAGAAACTCAGTTTAAAAAATCAGTAGCGGATGCGAAAAAACAGGAAATAGACAGAAAAATTAAAAGCGGATATTATAACCCTTCATTTTAATTTACAGATTATTTTTAATCGTCTTTCAGGTGTTGATAGCAAAAACGATGGTGATTACCCATCAAAAATAACGCTGTTTTTATCTGATTTTTTCGCCTGTTCCATTGCGTCGTCTGCTCGCCCGATCAACGATGTTCGATCATCATTTTCTAACAGTGTGGTAGCGCCCATGCTCAGGTTAAGCGCAAAATCGCCTTTTTCACCTAATTCGAATTCGCGGGAAATGCATGATTGGATTCTTTGCGCGGACAACAGCGCACCGTTTTTATTAGTATTGCTTAGTAGAATTAAAAACTTGTCTTTACCGTGTCTAAAAACGATATCTGAGCCACGAATGGATTGAAGAATTCTGACAGCAATTTCTTTAAGCACATAGTCTGCGTATAAATTACCGTGTTTGCTTTTAACCGCTTGTAGCTGATTAGTGCCTGCTACCAGAACAGTGAATTTGCTCTTATGTCTAAGGGCAAGCGCTATTTCACGTTTTAAAACGGCCTTTAAAGCAGCTTGATTATTCACACCCGTTAGCGGATCTTTAAATGTTGTTTCCAGTGCATGTGAATGCACAATTGCATTACGTAGCGGGTATAAAAGACTAGAGAGTAAGTTCTCCAGTCTGATGGTTTCGGAGGCGGCAATTTGTTTCATGCTAAAAACCATGAGTTCACCCAGGTTTTCGTCTTCAATAAGCAGTCGATAGGTGCAGAGATGATCACCCTTTTTGCCGATTAATATGTGTAAATTCAAGTCAGTGTTGACATATGTCAGACCGCACACATGTACTGTTTTCTGCGTTTCGCTTACGAATAAATGGAACAGATTTTCAATGTTTAATGTCGACTGCAGTACATTGCTGACTTCCAGTGCTCGCGATAGATCAGCCTTATCCAGGCTGCCTGTGCCTTGAATGTTAAAATCATCGTTAGAATAGTCTATGATGACTTCATCGTGTTGATTTTTTTCCATTAGTTAATCTCGTTATTGCCGTTGAATTTGGTATCTTGTCTTACGGGTCTAAACAGGCCTTCGATTTTTCTGGCAATTTAGAAAATGGGTAAAGAGCAAACTCAAATTTGCTGATCTCCAAGGCAGACTTGGTATTATCAATGCGAAATTCGTGCCGAAAAACACGCTAATACTTAACAACGGAAAGTTAAGCATTATTTTTGAGGTTAAACTTGCTAGCGTAAAAGCAGTTGTTTATAGCGTAGGGTAGTCACTCGGCGACAAGCCAGTCAAACCGCGAAAATTGTCAACTTCAAAATAGTTTTTAAAGACTATAGAATTAATCGTAGAAAAATTTTTAAAAGATCACGAGTATTTTACAAGTTGCTATGGTTGAAATCGGGGTATAAAATTCTAAATTTACTGGCTGGTAGGCTTAGTATAATCTATATTTATATTATCCTATTATTTTTTCCGCTGAAAAATACCTATAAGGATTCTTATATGAGCAAGGAAACAGTCACTATTATAGACAATCGTACTGGCAAGGAAGTTGAGTTGCCGATAGTTCAAGCCACGCAAGGTCCGTCTGTGGTTGATATCGGTAAATTCTATCAGGAGACGGGTTTGTTTACTTATGACCCAGGTTTCTTGTCAACCGCCAGCTGCGATAGCGCGATTACCTTTATCGATGGTGACAATGGTATTTTGCAGTACGGGGGTTACTCAATTGAGTCTCTGGCAGAGCAGAGTAATTTTCTCGAAGTTTCTTATTTAATGCTTAATGGCGAACTACCTGAAAAAGAGCAGCAAGAAAAATTTAGTGACATCATTACCCATCACAGTATGCTAAATGAAAGTCTGCGAAACTTTTTTCACAGTTTTTATCACGATGCCCATCCGATGGCGATTATGGTCGGTGTGGTGGGTTCATTGTCCGCTTTCTATCATGATTCGACAGATATCAATAATCCGCGTCATCGGGAAATTGCAGCGCATAGGATGATCGCCAAAATGCCGACCATCGCAGCGGGGTGTTATAAACACTCGATCGGCGAGCCGTTGGTCTATCCGGACAATAATCTAAGTTATACGGGTAACCTCTTAAAAATGATGTTCTCGGTACCCTGTGAAGAATACCAAGTCGACCCAGTGGCTGAGAAGGCGCTAGATCTTATTTTTATACTCCATGTCGATCACGAGCAAAATGCCAGCACGTCGACCGTTCGGCTGGCAGGCAGTTCGCGAGCTAATCCGTTTGCCTGTATCGCGTCGGGTATTGCCGCATTATGGGGGCCGGCACACGGTGGTGCAAATGAGGCGGTCCTTAGTGTTCTGGAAGAGATTGGTGATGTTAGTCAGATTCCAAAATACATCGCACGGGCTAAAGATAAGACGGATTCATTTCGACTGATGGGATTTGGCCATCGGGTTTATAAAAATTATGATCCACGCGCTAAAATAATTCGCACTATGTGTCATGAGGTATTGGAAAAATTGGGTCATCGTCATGACCCATTGTTTGAACTGGCGCTTAGACTAGAGGAGATTGCGCTAAAAGATGAGTATTTTATCAAGCGAAAATTGTACCCGAACGTCGATTTCTATTCGGGTTTGATATATAAAGCACTAGGCATTCCGACCAATATGTTTACGGTTATGTTTGCGATAGCACGTACGGTGGGTTGGGTAGCGCATTGGACAGAAATGATAAGCGCCGAAGGACAACGTATTGGCCGACCGCGCCAACTGTACGTCGGCCCAAAGCAACGTGACTACATATCGATAGATAAAAGGTAGCCCGGACTTCGCGTAGCGAACGCCGGGTAAACGAACATAGCATTATCTAAATTTTTCGTCAAATTAAAGAGAGTTATTCTTCCCCCGGCGTTCGCTGCGCGAAGTCCGGGCTACTTGCTAACCGTTCAGATGTTTTTATTCATCGGGACCTCGGTGTGCTGTTGCATCTTCGTCTACCCAATCTTCTTCTTCCCAGGACATTCTCTTCCTGCCTGGAACATGACGCGTTGGTCCCGGTTTATAAAAAGCACAGGATTTTGGGCCATAACAAAAAGTTTCAACAGGATATTGTTGTTGTGAGGGATTCCACTGATCAATCGTCATTATCACGGCCATTTCACATCCCGCATTGAAACCGATGTTTACTTTGAGCGGCTTTTCCTATTCCGACCGAGAATTTTTTTGATTCACCTGCAAGCTTTCCTTATAATCGCAGTGAAACCCCTAAATAGCCGTAATAAACGGATGCAACTGAAAGGACCGGAGTTCATTCGTCGTTTCTTGTTACACGTATTGCCTGAAGGTTTGATGCGCATTCGACACGACGGTTTTCTATCCAATCGGAGCCGAAAACAAAAAATGGAGCTTATCAAAGCCTGTTTACAAACGGTGAAGCAGCCCACACAAAGTGAGAATGAACCTGTACCCAAACCATCATCCACTTCTTCGTGTCCATGCCCCAAATGTCGCACCGGTCATTTGCGTATTTGCTTTGAGATCCCGGC
>QILK01000018.1 GCA_003233345.1 Gammaproteobacteria bacterium
AGTGAACCAGGTGCTTTTTCATAACCGATATTGCCAACACCGGTTTTAATCGATTCAAGCTGGCGCAATTTTATTTTACATGTTTTACATGTCTCTAAATGTGATTCCAGATCACGTCGATCAGAAAGTGTTAACTCTCTATCCAGGTAACGTTCAAGTTCTAACTCGATCTCTTTACATTCCACCCGCCTGCTCCTGCCGTTTATACTCAGTAAATATTTTTCGCAAACCGTTACGTGCCCGTGATAATCTTGACATTACCGTACCACTTGCAACACCAGTGATCTCTGCAATTTCTTTGTAGGAGTAGCCCTCTATCTCGCGTAAAAAAAGAATTTCACGAAATTCTACCGGTAATTTTTCAATGGATTCCATCATATTTTTTCCCATCGAAACATAGGCCAATATTTCCTCCGGGCTAAAATTAAAAATACTATTTTCATCAGTTGAATCACCACTGTGCGCGACCTCATCAAAGCTAATCAGATTACTACTGTTTTTTTTCTTTTTATACAGATTAAATGCGCAATTTCGCACAATGGTCAGAATCCAACCTCCCGCATTTTTACCCTCAAAATTTGAGAAATTTTCAAATGCTTTCATATAAGCAGTTTGTACAACATCTTCCGCTTCTGTTGGATCTTTCATTATCCACAACGCGAGGCTATACGCACTGTCCAAGTAGCGCAGCGTCAGTCTCTCGAATTTTTCCCGGTCTCGTCGTGTTAGCATTTTTATCAAGCTACTTTAGTAAGTATAACAACTATAGTTGTAAATTTATTCATGCTCAATGTCTGTCATAATATACCTGGAAGTAGAAAGACAGACCGCATCATAACTGTCCCCATTTCCATTTAAGGTTTGCGATATAGGCTGCTACCGCTTCGATTTCAGTTTCGGTTAGTTTTGCCGTTATATTGCGCATTTCCAGTAATAAGTCATTGCGCCGTATTCCACTTTTGAATTCTTTTAGCGCTTTAACCAAATAGTCTGTGTGTTGTCCTGCGAGAGCAGGATAACGGCTCTTTGGGCGACCCAGACCATTTTTACCATGGCAACTAGCGCAGGCCACCACATTTTTTAGTTTAATGCCGTTGTGATAAATAGTTTTACCCAGTAGATTAGTTTTTAGTGTTTTACGCATAGGTTTTTTAGGTTTCTGATTTGAAAAAAAGACAACAACATCGGCAACGTCTTTGTCATCTATACTCAGCGCCATTGAACTCATGGTCTCATCTTTACGTAACCCTTTCTTAAAATCAGAAATTTGCTTGTAAAGATACGCCGGAACTTGACCGGCCAGTTTCGGGTATTCCGGGTTAGTACTATTACCATCACGACCATGGCAGCCGATACAAATGATCGCTTTCTCTTTGCCTGCTACTGGGTTTCCATTTACGGGATTTTCCCTGGAGAGGGTAATGTGGGTGGCTATACTAGTTAGTATACTTGCTAAAATAATCTTGATCGATAGTTTCTTCATGAATATCTCTTGTTTTTCTATGTCCTAATTGACCTTGGTATATCGCTTTATATAAGCGATTACCTCGATACGTAGACAGGATAAAAATAATCGTAAGATACGTATCGAAGCAATCTTCGATCTTAGCTTTCCAAAACACTTACCCATGAATCATGGAGATTACAGACACTCAGGGCATATAAAACGCCCTTATTGCCTGATATTTTAAAATCTGAAATCGCTTTATTATGCTTAGTCGGGTCAAATATATTCTCTGCAACAAATTTAAAATCACTGTCAAGCAACACATGTTTGACTATCCAGTGTTTACCGGGTTTCATCGGATGCCCGGTAACGACACGAACACCAGACCCTGTTTTCTGGATGATCGGCGAATGTGCTCCTGCCTTTTTTGCCCAGCGACCTGGGGTTTCTTTTGTGTAGAAAATTCCACCAGCCATATTATGGCTACTAATTTTTTTACTCAAAGAACCAGCAAGCACTATATTCGGAGCAATAATACTCGCTGTAGTACCCACCATACCGATTCGAATAAATGATCGTCTGTCCATACTAAACTCCTGTATTTTAATAGATTTTTATCACTTCCAAGTTTTGATTTAGAAGCGTGTAATATAGTTAACAAGAATGGAGTCAGTTTTATTCCCACCAGGAGTAAAATAAATATAATTCGGGTTAGCTCACCTAAAAATTTTAGTGCTAAATTACGGTTGTATAGCATACCGAATAGAAACGGGTTCTGAATCATAAGGTTGTGGCTCCATGGTGATGTGATAGGTAATGGAATGCCCAAGCAGTTGATCCATAATGCTGTAAAAGTGCCTTTACAAAAAATGACCTGATATATGATTTTTTGCTTAAAAACCACTAAGCACAATTTTGCCAATCGATTTTCCAGACTCAAGCAAAGCATGCGCCTTAATAAGATTATCGGCATTGATCGTTCCAAAACTCTTTAAAAATGTTGATCGAATCTTGCCCTCATCTATCATGCCCGCGATTTTAGTCAAAAGCTTATGCTGCTCTATTAGATCGCTAGTTTCAAATAGCGATCTTGTGAACATAAGTTCCCAATATATAGAAATACTTTTTGTCTTAAATGGCATAATATCTAAAGACTGAGGATCATCAATGAGTACAAAGTGACCCTGGGGTGAAATTATTTTTTCGATTTCACTCAAATTATTCTCGGTATTATTTAGGCTTGCTACATACGCTACAGAATGAATATTTAGCACTTTTAATTCTGCTGATAATGATTGACTATGATCAATAATGTGATCAGCACCTAGGCTCTTAACCCACTCTTTCGTTTCCGGTCGCGACGCGGTTGCAATTACAGTAAGCTGCGTAAGTTGCTTGGCGAGTTGAATAAGAATTGATCCGACACCACCTGAAGCACCGATAATCACTAATGCCCCTTCTGAGTGAGCGTCAATTTTTAATCGATCAAAAAGTAATTCCCATGCGGTGATAGCCGTTAGCGGAAGTGCGGCGGCTTGCTCAAAGGTCAAGGAATTAGGCTTTTTTGCTGCAATTCTTTCATCAACGAGGTGATATTCTGCATTTGCACCTTCTCTATTAATCGCGCCTGCATACCAAACCTCGTCACCTGGCTTAAACAGTGTTACTTGATCACCCACAGACTCGACCACGCCGGCAACGTCCCACCCGAGAACCTTATAATCGTCAGCATCGGGCGCAACATTTTTTCTGATTTTGGTGTCGACCGGATTTACAGAAACCGCTTTTACGTTGACTAGAATATCTCGATCACGCGCTTTCGGTTTTGTTAGCTCTATATCTTGCAAAGCATTAACGTCAGTTATAGGAAGACTCTTTTTGTATCCAATGGCTTTCATTTTTTCTTTGCCTCATTTGTATTATTGACGAGATCAGATTATGATTGATACATGCAATATTACAAGTACGCACAAAAATGTGTGATAGTTACTAAAAGTATACTAATGAGCCATATCGATGAAACATGACAATTACAAGTGTAGTTTTGGTTGCTCTGTCGAGGCCGCTATTGAGGCTATTGGTGGAAAATGGAAGGGTGTTATTCTATATCACCTTAGTGCCACTAGGCGCTTTAATGAACTGCGTAAATTAATGCCTTCGGTTTCGCAAAGAATGTTAACAAAACAGCTACGGGAACTTGAAGGCGATGGAATTGTTCAACGTAAAGTCTACGCTGAAGTGCCGCCTAAAGTCGAATATAGCTTGACCGCTTTTGGTAAAACATTACAACCCATACTGAAAGAGCTGGAGAAATGGGGAAATGAATATTTAGATGAATTGGCTAAAATTCGCTTTGACACATAACGCCAAAATCGAGGTCATCCATGATTACAAGTCAACGTCAACTAGAGGCTGCCCAAAAGCAATTGATTTTGTTAGAAGAATCACTTTTAGCACCCACAAAAAAAGAGGTGCCTGACATTATTGCAAAATCGGGCAAAGCACAAGTTAAAGAGCTGATAGACGACTTGCAGCAAGAAATTGCTCAAAGCACAATTCTCGGACATCCATATAAAATCAGTTGACGATTTAAATTGCAAAAACATAGCAAAATATCTCGGCCAATTAGAAATAGCGGACTTGGTTAATCGCTATGACCTGAGTGAACAAGTAACCCCGGGGGATACTCAACAGCTTAGAATGATGCGTGAGTGGCTTTGCAACGAATTACGCTGGCTGATTAAATGCTTCAACTATGCAGCTGAACATAATCATCCAATAGTATTGGGATGCTGTTAGGTAGTCCAATGACCGCTAGAATCTTGAGTCTGCAATCGATACTGGGCTCATTTAAAAATTCATAGCTGCCATTAGTATGGCAGGATCGGAGAAAATTATAACCTTTGTTTGTGAGAACCACTGTCACAGTCATGCGTTTGCTTGAAACCCACTAAGCACAATTTTTCCATTCAATTTTCCGGATTCAAGCACAACGTATGCCGACCTTTCCTATTCCCAGAGCAAACCACCACCTGTCTGGTATTCGGTTACCCGCGTTTCAAAAAAATTCTTTTCCTTACGCACATTGGCCTGCTCATCAAGCCAGGTCAACGCACATTCCGCGCCGGGAAACGGCTCTGACATTTTCAATTGACGCGCCCGTCGGTTAGCAATATAACGAAATTGCTCTATATGCTGCTCTTTTGTATAGCCCAGTATTGGCTCAGACATGAGATACTCGGCATAGTCAGTTTCAGCCTGTAGCGCCTCGTCCCACATTTCTGCGACTGAATCTTCGTCTACTACCAATTTATTTTCGACAATGATCTGCTTTATGGTACGAATACCAAAACTGCAATGCATCACCTCATCGCGCATGATATATTGCAGTTGCTCAGCAGTGCCTTTCATCAACCCGCGTCGCTGCAAGCTAAACACGGGGCTAAAGCCATTATAAAACCAGCTACCTTCAAACACCGCCGCAAAGAAAATATACGCCAAAACAAAATCATGCATGCCTTTTTGGGATCGCAGATCAATATCGGCTTGTAATATCGTATTTAGGCGTTTATTGGCAATCTCGATTTTTCTGTAGATGGCCGGAACAACCCGATAGCGATTATAAATTTCTCCTTGCTCAAGACCAAGGGTCTCAATGCAATGCTGATAAGCCCAAGTATGTAACGCCTCTTCATAAACCTGCCGTGCTTGATAAATCTGCAGTTCTGGCGCACTCATTTTCTCCATCACCGCCAACCCGATGTTTCGCATCGCGAGAATATCCGACGTCGTCAGATAGGCCATCACGTTTTGATACATGTGTTTTTCAGCTTCAGTCAGTTTGTTGTGGTAATCATGGATATCCTGGGTCATATTAATATCCAGTGGCGTCCAGTGATTTTTATTGGCATTTAAAAAATACTTCCAGGCCCATGAATACCTAAGCGGTAGTAACTGATTAATGTCTGCATCACCATTAATCACGCGCTTATCCATGGCGCGTATAGGTTCCAGCTTATTCACTGCCGAGTGCCCTGCCCGGTCTTCGGTTTTTTCGTTTACTGATGTTTGCGGTTTATTGTGGTTTATATTTACACTACCCACGTCAAGCGGGCTGTCCCAATTTAGCATATTAATCTCCAAAAATTTGTTAGCATTTCTATCGCTGGTTTTACCTACTGACAAGCGTCACAATCCGGATCATCAATGCTGCAGCTCACAGTTTTTTCGACATGAGTCGCCGCCAGGGTACGCAAATAGTAAGTTGTTTTTAATCCACGAACCCACGCCAGTTTATATAAATTATCCAAGTGACGACCATCGGGTTTGGCAAGATAGAGATTTAAGGACTGGCCTTGATCAATCCACTTTTGCCTGCGACTGGCCGCCTCGATCAACCATCGGGAATCGATTTCAAACGCCGTTGCGTACTTTAATTTAATGTTATCGGGTATTCGATCAATCTTTTGTAAAGAGCCGTCAAAATATTTAAGATCACTGATCATCACTTCATCCCATAACCCAAGTACTTTCAGATCCTCCACCAGATAAGTATTGACGATGGTAAACTCGCCGGACAAATTCGATTTTACGTAAAAATTTTGATAGGTCGGCTCGATGGATTGGGAAATACCGCATATATTGGCGATAGTAGCCGTCGGTGCGATAGCAATACAATTTGAATTACGCATACCGGTTTGCTTGACTTGATCGCGCAAGCTATCCCAATCCAGGGTGCTGGAGCTGTCTACCACAACATGCTCACCGCGCGCCTTTTTAAGCAGCTCAATCGAATCAAGCGGCAAAATACCCTGACTCCAAAGCGATCCATTAAAGCTGGAATAACGACCTCGTTGCTTTGCCAGATCACTGGATGCCTTTATTGCGAAATAGGCAATGGTTTCCATCGAACGGTCCGCAAACTCAACAGCTTGTTCGCTACCGTAGGCGATATTGAGTTTATACAAAGCGTCTTGGAAGCCCATTAAACCCAGTCCGACCGGCCGATGTTTTAAATTAGAATGACGTGCCTGTGGTACCGCATAATAATTATAATCGATAACATTATCCAGCATCCGCATGGCTAGAGTAATGGTTTTTTCAAGCTTCTCGGTATCCAGCCCCTGTTCTGATACATGGGCGGCCAAATTGACCGAACCAAGATTACAAACGGCAATCTCCTGCTCATTGGTATGCAAGGTTATTTCGGTACAAAGATTTGAGCTATGGACAACACCGGCATGCTGGTTGCTATAGCGAATATTGCAAGGGTCTTTAAAGGTAATCCACGGATGCCCGGTTTCGAATAGCTGCCCTAGCATTTTTCGCCACAGCTGGTTGGCTGGCAAGCGTTTCCACCTTTTTATTTTTCCCTGATCAGCACGGGCCTCGTATTCTTCATATCTTTCCCTGAACGCTTGCCCATACAGATCGTGTAAATCCGGTGTTTCATCGGGGGAGAACAGTGTCCAGTCACCCTCTTCCGCGACCCGCTGCATAAATAGATCCGGTATCCAGTTTGCGGTATTCATATCGTGGGTGCGACGACGGTCATCGCCGGTATTTTTTCTTAGATCCAAAAATTCTTCAATGTCGATATGCCAGGTTTCCAGGTAGGCACAAATAGCGCCTTTACGTTTACCGCCTTGATTGACAGCGACTGCGGTATCATTGACGACCTTTAGAAACGGCACGACACCCTGTGACTTGCCGTGTGTCCCTTGAATAACCGCGCCAAGGCCGCGAACACTGGTCCAGTCATTGCCCAGACCACCGGCAAATTTTGACAGTAACGCGTTGTCTTTTATCGCTGCAAATATACCGTCAAGATTATCAGGCACGGTGGTCAGGTAACACGACGATAACTGTGGCCTTAACGTACCGGAATTAAACAAGGTCGGTGTCGAACTCATAAAGTCAAATGACGACAACAATTGATAGAACGCTATCGCACTGGCTTCTCGATCGATTTCATTTAATGCCAATCCCATAGCAACACGCATAAAAAATGCTTGTGGCAACTCTAAACGCTGTTCATTGTCATTAAGAAAATAGCGGTCATACAGGGTTTGTAAACCGAGATAGCCAAACTGGTAATCGCGTTCGTATTTAAGTGCACTACCCAACCGCGATAAATCAAATTGCAGCAATTGCGGATCAAGCAGTTTTTGCTTTACTGCATAGGTTATATAATCGCTAAAATACTCGGCATACGTTTTACTGCCTTGCTTTTGTTCAGTGGCATAGATAATATTATCGGCGCGATTGTAGAGTGCCCGCTCAGCCTCGCCAATAATTACCTGCAACAATAGATTTGCGGCAATATAAGAATAATCGGGATCACGCTCTATAAACAGTCGCGTGCTGATAACCATCGCCATACCAAGATCTTTTTCAGCGATGCCATCGTATAAACTATTCAGGGTTTCCTTAATTAACAATTGTGGATCGGCTTGGGCGCGACCTTTACAGGCTTTTTCCAGAATCCGTATTATCTGTGCGTGCTCAAGTTTGTAGTCACTACCATCTTCTCTGACAACACGCACATTTTTATTTTCACGTGTATCTGGCGAATGTTTTTTCTCCGCCTCTCTTTCACGTTTGCGCTGTTCACGGTATAAAACATAAGCCCGCGCCACTTTATGATAACCCTGGCGCATCAGTCCAAGCTCAACCTGATCCTGAATATCCTCGATATTGATCACCCCGCCATCGGGTAATCGACGCACCAATGCACCAATAACAAGATCGGCTAACTGGTGCACGGACTCATGAATTTTACGCGAAGTCGCGGCTTGCCCACCTTCCACCGCAAGAAAAGCCTTGGTCATCGCCTGCATGATCTTGTTACGATCAAAACTGGTCAGCTTGCCATTGCGACGTATGACCTGATAACCGGCATATTGTTCTGAGTAACTAACCTGCTCGGGTTTGATAAATAATGAAAGGTCAGGTTGATCCTGAGTATCAAGGTTGCTAATTTCCACGGCACCTCCAATTAAGTTGACTTTGGGCACCTACGCGTGGAAACAGGATTCACTAGAATCCTGACAATATCATTTCCACAGACCTGTTACGCGAAGGCACGGATTAATTTACGATCAATATCGGCAGGTCTTCGGACTTGGGGGCGTCAAACATTTACAACTTCCTCGAACGGCGGCTTCCCATTTATAAAACAGTGCCTTAGATCATACTTCTGAGCCGTTCTCGTTCCCCGATACCGCTGCGCGTCAGTCCCGGATTCTCACTCGGGTTCCCTCTTGCAACAATCAACATATAGTTGGTGTACCAATATTTGCATACAAGATAGTGTATAATTATAAAAAATACAAGTGTTACTATTTAGGCAGCGAAACCAGAAAATTTGAGCAATACAGGTTGGTGTAGAGTATTTTAGCCACTAGTGATCATGACAATACACTGGCCTAGCTTCATCAGGTAGTAAAAATTATAAAATCAATTTTTGACTAAAAAGGAATTATCCGCTGACAGCGATTTGTTTACTGTCTGAAAATTGCATATATTGATACTTTAGATCAGTCATTGGGTAACGTTATATGGATCTGTTTACATCTATGTCAATATTTAAACGCGTTGTCGAAGCCGGAAGTTTTTCTGCGGTGGCGCGCGAAACCGGAATTTCTCAACCGACAGTCAGTAAGCATATCGCCGAGTTGGAAAACCGCCTGGGAACTAAATTGCTGAACCGCAGTACTCGGCAACTTAGTGTAACGGAAGCCGGAAAAGAATATTATGAACGGTGCTCATTAATTATTGGTGATCTGGAAGCACTGGAATCAAGTGTAGGGCAATACCACACAACGGCGACGGGCACGTTGCGTGTTAATGTGCCGGTTACGTTTGGGCGTATGTACCTGCTGCCGATACTTTGGGAATTTATGAATCAATACCCGGACTTAAAACTTGATCTGGTCATGGACGATGGTTATATCGACCTGGTTAAGGCCGGTGTAGACCTTGCTATTCGTATCGGTCCGCTGCCGGATTCTACGTTAATCGCCCGAAAAATCGGACACAGTCCTCGGGTCACGGTGGCAAGCCCCGAGTATCTACTTAAACAGGGGGAACCAAAAATCCTCGAAGATCTTAAGGATCACGACTGCATTGTCTATACATTTTTAACAACAGGTAATGAATGGCATTTTAACAATGGTGCTGACAAGTTGCGCGTTTACGGTCGATTTAGTGCGAGCAGCCCGGATGCCATACTGCAAGCGGTTGTCGCCGGTATTGGTATTGCGGTGACACCGTTGTGGTTAGTTACCGACATGCTTAAGGCGGGTAAAGCCAAGCTAATTCTTACCGAGTATAATCCCACCCCTTTAGAAATACATGCAATCTATCCCGATCGACGTTTTGTACCGGGTAGTGTCGGACTTTTTATTGAGCATCTTAAAACTTCGATGAAACCCCCTGGTATAACAAATGTATCAGGCTAGCTTTCTTAATGTGACCTTTATTCCTGACAAGAATAAATAATATGCGTAAAAACTATCTTATCAACACGCCTCTAATTATCTACTATTCCTCATAGGTTAATTAAATTAACAAATATTTTCTTGGTCAATCCAATGAGGAGAATCGCTGTATGCCGACGACCGAAAAAGAGTATCAAAACCCGCAATATCTTGTTGAAACAGATTGGCTTGAGGCGCACTTAGAGGATGCTGATTTGCGACTATTTGATTGCACTGTAAACATAGCACCCAATACCAGCGCCGAAACCACACAAGGCAACCGTGCGCCCGTGGTTTTTAACAGCGGTCGAAGTCATTACGATCAGGGGCATATTCCTGGTGCCGGATTTATTGATGTTGCCGACGAACTTTCAGACGCGACCTCGCTCATACCGTTGATGTTGCCACCGGAACAAAAATTTGTCGAGATGATCAGCCAATATGGAATTAATAACGATAGCCGGGTTATCCTTTACAGCACGTCAGAACCTAATTGGGCAGCACGGGTATGGTGGATGCTGCACGCATACGGCTTTGACAATGCGGCTATTCTCAATGGCGGTTGGGCGAAATGGCATGCCGAAGAACGTCCGGTCTCAACACAAGCTTGTACTTATACACCGGGTCAATTTACGGTGCAAGCCGACGCAGGCGCTTTTGTCGGCAAACACACTGTACTCGAAGCTGTTAGTAACGACGATGTGCGCATTATTAGTGCGCTGCCTGCGGAGATGTTTTCTGGCACCAGTAAAATGGTTTTTGGACGTAAGGGCCGGATTAGCAATAGTTGCAATATACCTTTTGCTTCATTACACGACTCAGAGACGGGAAGATACTTGTCAGCAGATGCACTACACAAGCAATTTTCGGCGGTAAATATTGATGAGGCCAAACAGATTATTACTTATTGTGGCGGGGGAATCGCAGCAGCGAATGATGCTTTTGCCTTAGCATTGTTAGGTTATGACAACGTTGCGGTCTATGATGGTTCGATGCTCGAGTGGGGTTTTGATCCATCGCTGCCAATGGAAATGGATTAATAAGGGGGTGATATTATGAACGCGATAGTCAATGACGACATGAATGAATACTGGAATGGTGAAGGCGGACAAACCTGGGTGCGTTTTCAAGA
>QILK01000219.1 GCA_003233345.1 Gammaproteobacteria bacterium
GACGCGGTGTGGATATACTGGTGGCAACGCCAGGGCGTTTGCTCGATCATGCTAATCAGAGAACGGTTGATCTATCTAAAGTAGAAGTACTAGTGTTGGATGAAGCTGATCGCATGCTGGACATGGGATTTATTAACGATATTAAAAAAATCATGGCTATGATGCCAAAACACCGGCAAAATTTATTGTTTTCTGCGACGTTCTCAAATTCAATAAAAAGCTTGGCAAATTCATTGTTGCACTCACCCGTTCATATCGAAGTCAATACCCGTAATAAAACAGCCGAGAATGTCGCTCAAACAGTCTATCAAGTAGACCGTAAACGGAAACGCGAATTGCTGTCTTATATTATTGGCTCGCAAGACTGGAAGCAGGTGCTGGTATTTACTCGTACCAAGTACGGGGCTGATCGCCTTTCAAAGCAATTGGAAAAAGATGGCCTGGGCGCGATGGCTATTCACGGTGATAAAAGCCAAGGTGCCCGTACTCGTGCGTTAAGCAAATTCAAGCAGGGAAAAATCCAGATTCTGGTCGCAACGGATATTGCTGCCCGCGGCTTGGATATTAGCCAACTTCCGCATGTGGTTAATTTCGATTTACCTGATTCAGCTGAAGACTATGTGCACCGTATTGGTCGCACTGGACGCGCTGGAAATGAAGGCGAAGCGCTTTCGCTGGTTTGTATTGACGAATTAAAACTGTTAAAAGACGTCGAGCAATTGATTAATCGCAAGCTTACTATCGAAGTTGTTGAAGGCTATGAACCTGATCCCAGTATCAAGGCACAGCCTGTCAAAGCAAAAAAATCGCGACGTCGATCCAGTAGTGGTTCTAGCGCGGGTGCAAATAATAGTGGTCGACCTGCTAGCCGTTCAAGAAACGGAAACCGGTCGAGCAATGTTAGCAAAACTAGTAGCAAAAGAAAAAAACCGCGTAAGCAGTCTTCGGCGGCCGTTACTGGCAATGATTCTGAGCAAAATCAAAATACGCCCTATAAAAAGAAAAGACGCAAGCCATCCCGTCAAGTGCCAGCATTGCTTGGTGGCTAATAGGATTTTGCAAATGTAATTCTGTTTGAACTATTTTACAATGACTAACGACTAAGCTGGTAATAGTTAATTATACGGCTTAGTCACTTAGAGGGATCAAACATGGTAAAGTACATAACAAGAATTATAATAGTCACCATCTTCTTCTTTCCTCTGTTGGTAGCGATATCACAATTTACGCTGGTATAGTATCGGTAGCTTCCATTTGTGTTTTTAGGAATCCTGTTTTTTTCCACAAGCCGAAGTCTTTACGTGACCACCAAGGTATCGAAATTTTAATATTACCTTTACTGACTTCAAAGTCTATAGACTTTACCCGTGTGATATAGCCATTTTTTGCAATCGCTGCAGAAGTTATCTGGCTCAGGTAAATACTAATCAATGCGGAAACAAAAATACCGTACGAAAATAAAAACTGTTCGATACTATTAAAATAGAATAAAAACATGTGTTAAATAATCCCACGAAATTAAAACTCACCTTAAAAAATTATCGTTAGCGAGAGGACAAAAAGGTACGGTACCAATACTCACCCTTAGCTGTATAAAAACTGGTACTGGTACTCATATCCTAAACAAACAGTGTTAAACGCTTGAAGTGCCTTAATAATTAGTTTATGTTCTAACTAAGTTATAAGTCGTTTAAAATAAATAATAATAATCTAACAGTGTTAACAAACAACAAACAACAAACAACAAAAAAATAGACAGGTTTAATCTTCTGTTTCAATACAGTTGCGTGAAAACAGTATATTTATTCGCTGTAGATTAGATATTATCTGTTTACGCATAGGGTTGCTGAAGCGTTAGAACAGATTATTAGCGGTCGGATTGTTATAACAAGGAGCGTAGTGTGAAACATCAATCGTTGGGAAGCGAATGCCCAGAACCGGGCGAGGTTTGTCAGTCGCCAGCCAAAGAAAATCTACCAAATATTTTGATCGTAGACCCAAAGCCAATTGATACAATAGTTAATTTTCTAGACTCACTTCCGTCAAAGACAACGATAGTTTCGCATGGTAATGATGCGTTGGCGTTATGCCGTAAATGTAATTTTGATCTGGTGTTGATAGAGATTAACTTGCCCGATATTAGTGGTATTAAACTTACTGGAAATATTAGAAAAAAGAAAATCCCGTTTGTATATCTGACGCATGAAGTGTCAGATGCGGTTGTTGATGCGGGGTTGGCATCAGCGCCAATAAGTTATATCGCAAAAATGAGTCAAATTGATAGCATTCTAATACAGATAAAATCAGCACTTCAGCATGCGCAAAGATTACAAGTCGTCGACCAGGATATTCGCAACGTACGTGATTCAGCTCGCGTAGTTAATACCGCTGTTGGGCATGTTTCCAGTTATTGCAATGCATTACACAATGAGACGTTGCAGGCTTTAGAGAATTTTGCCAAGCGCAATCGCATTGAGTTGATACGAGTATCAGAAGAGATTAATCGTGTTTGGGAAGAAATAGCGACTGCGAGAAATAGCCTAGAAGGTATCGAAAAAGAGTACCAAATGATACTTAACAGAGTGTGGGATGTTGATAATAATCGTCGTCGTTAGAAAAAATCAACCTATAAAATTTGGATCGTTCTTGACTACAGTGTGATATCTACTACCATAGAAAATTGTAATAAAAATTAATATAATAATAGCACTGCTAGCAGGTCGGGAAGCCAGTGCATAGGAAAACCCTATCGATCTTTAAGTCTAGTCGTTACTGCTCTCATTGTCCTTGAGAAAGTTATCATCCGGCACAGTGCCAATGTGTCGTCAGAAAAGTCGCCAAAATTGTATTAGCTCGTCAACTGTTATCTGTTTCAGCTATTTTTCGATGAAACAGTTGAATAGTTAACGTCAGACAATACATTAGAAAAAATATTAGCGGCGATATCAAAAATACATACAAGGAGGTTGCGGGATGCGCTTCAAAATAAGCTGGAGAATGGAATGAAAAGCAAAAATGGTGTCGGTCTTATTTCGCTATCAAATAATAATACGCCTGGGCCTATAAAATTAACAACTGAATTATCGATTAATACTCAACAGGCGAAGTTGTTGGTGATAGGGCGGGAACCTAAAGGTGGAAAAAATATCATTATGGGATTGCGCGGATTTTCAAAACTTGTTAACGGTATATATACCAGTGCAAAACTGGATGATCCATTTGCTGATTTAACGCTCTTTAAAATCGAGACGATAATGGACGAGGGCAAGGCGTTTATTAATTCGCGTATCGATTACTATCGTAGACAGATAGATCAGAATAGTTGTCAAAAAATATTCGAATCAGTAAATCCGAAACCATGGAAAATTGAACTGGGTTTTTCTCACCCCTACGGTTATAAGCTCGCGGATCTTATCCTTGCTTATGATAGCCTGATGTGTACGATGCTAACGGGTAGACATATAGGGTTGCTGGAGAACAAAGTATTGATGACCAAGGACAGCGGGCGCGCAAAAAAGTATGTTCGGTCAATAACGGGTTTGGCGATGCACTGGAAAAATTATAATGTGACCAGGCGCGATGTAAATGAAAGTAGTGCTATAGCAAAAAATGCCCTTAGTTTTTACCAGCACCATTATAGTAACAAGCAGATTTTCGATGTGATTAGCCGGGTGGTCTTGCCAAAATATGGCCCCTTGACCTTGGCGGATCGCCGGAGCGGTGGTAAAAATAAATCTCCCGCATATAGCGGCTTAAAATGTATTAATATTGAGACGGGTCATTGAAAAACATTCAAAGTAAAAATATTAGAAACAGGTAGTGAAAAATATTCTAAGCCAAACATATTACTTCCTTGGTTTTGCTTTTTTATTTTTTATTTCTTTTAAATGCTTGGTATATAAAATTGTATAGGGGTGGCTAGGGCCAAGACGTGCTTTGGCGATAGTTAACGCTTTGTTAGCATAACGCAGGGCGTTTTTATAATCCTTTTTATCGTTATAGGCATAGCTAAGGTTATGAAATGATATAGCAACCAGGGGATGGTCGGATCCTAGTTTGCTTAAGCGAATTTTTAGTGCTTTTTTATAATTCGTTATAGTTTTATCATATTGGCCTTTATTACTGTGAACCCTACCTAAATTATTATAGCTCAAAGCGACAAAGGGGTGCTCGGGCCCCAGTTTTTTTAATCTGATTTTTAACGCTTTATGATGATACTCAAGGGCCTTGTCATACTGGCCTTTGCGGTTATGGGCTAAACCTAAGTTATTATAAGTAGAAGCCACGTGAGGATGTTCAGGCCCGAGCTTATTTAGTAAGATTTTCAGCGCTTTCAGGTAATAATCAGATGCAATATCATTTTGTTTTTTACCCCGATAGGCTTCCCCCAAATTATTGTAGCTTGTTGCCAAGCGATGGTGATCAGGACCCAGTTTTTTTAATCTGATATTTAACGATTTTTTAAAATAGTCAATGGCTTTGTCGTATTGACCTTTATTGCTATAGGCTGCGCCCAGGTTATTATAACTTCTCGCCACAAGAAGATGCTCGGTACCAAGCTTGCTTAATTGAATTTTTAACGATTTTTGGTAGTAACCGATGGCTTTGTCATAGCGCCCTCTGCGCCTATAGGCTGTGGCTAAATTAATATAGCTTGTAGCGGTGCGAAGGTGATCAGGCCCCAGTTTTTGTAAGTTCGAACTCAAGTCTCTTTTGAAATATACCAAAGCTTGGTGATAATTGCCTTGTTGACGGGCTTTAAGGCCTAGTTTACTGTAATCAGCCGCAAAAGTATTCAAATGCAATCCAGCTAAAAATAAAGTTAGAATTACCTTATGTAGTTTTATTGTCATTTACTGTTTTCCACTATTCTGTATTACCATAACCTGTTGTCACTAACGGTAACCTTAGGTCCCTATTTTTTTAATCGGGTACTCGATCTATGTTTAATGGTAATAGCCACCTTTGGGTGCTGAGCCGAACAGAGTCATTGCTGCTTGCATTTTTTCCTTAGGGAATTTTTCGATTGAAAGTTTATGATGTTCTATAGACTGCCATTCTTCTATGACTATAAATTTGTGTTGCTCGTCATTGTTGGTGAGTACCTGGCATGCCATACATCCTTCTGAGGACGAAATATAAGGTACTAACGATTTTAGAAATTCAAACAACTCATCGGCTTTTCCTTCCGCCGCTTGAAATTCATTGATTCGGGTGGTACTCATATTCAGTCCTTTTGGTTTTTATAGTGAGTAAATAGTGTTCTATTGTAGAGCTCTAGCTTATCTGGATCAATAAGAATGTACATATCAGGTGTCACATTTACGGTAAACTCTTAAAGGTCTCGGGAATATTTGCACAGCTTGGCAGAATATGCCTATTTAGTTTATTATTGTACAGGGCTATATCGTTATATTTTGGCTAGCGGAGCAAGTTTGAAATCTATTGAGCGAAAATTTAGTGAGCTTCTTTATAATAATGTTTATGATTCAGAAGCTTTGTTAGTCTATAGCGACTGGTTACAAGAGCAAGGTGATGTTAGAGGAGAAATTATATCCATTGAGGTCGAATTAAAATCAAGCCAGAATTCTAAATCACGACAACTTGAAAAGCATCTTAAAAAACTATATAAAAAATCTAAAAAAGCATATTACAATTTCCCCATCTCATTGTCGAGACGGCTTGAGTTTAGCGGGAAATACGGATTTCTAACTGAGATTAAGATATTAAGTCCGCAAGGATATGCTGATCTCAAGACCATCATTGAATCTTTTCCGCTTAATTTTTTTGGTACGCTTCAATCCCATCGGTTGGGATTAACCAAGATACCCGAGTGGATTGGCGAATTGACTGAATTAAGGGAAATTAATTTAAGTGACAACCTGCTTACTGAGCTTCCGCAAGGGTTTTGGCAATTATCGCAATTAGAAAACCTTGATCTCGTCGGTAATCACTTTAAGACACTGCCGAAATCCATAAGGCACCTACAGCAAATGAAATTACTCTTTTTATCAAGAAATCAACTCAAAGTATTACCCAGCTCCCTTGTTTATTTAACGCAACTAGAAGGGCTATACCTTTGGAATAACGAATTAGAGAAACTACCCGAGTGGATAGAGCAGCTTGAAAGACTAAGCTATCTGCTAATATCGAAGAATAATATTAGCGACATACCGGATAACATTAGGCAGCTGGACAGGCTGACAATCGATATTTAAATCTGAGCTAAGTGAAAATTAGCCCTAAAAGTGCATGAGGGCTAATCAGAAAGCAGGGGAGTTCGGGTGTCGTGTGTGGCATAATAGGCTGATAATTCTCCAGAAAAAAGGCTTTGCTGTATGCTAATACTTTGATTTATATATATTTCGATTTTTGTTTGAATTTACACGCTTGGTAGGAGTCAAAGGTATTAATATGTACATGTATATACATCCTGATTTAGCTGATGGAGAAAATTAACATGAAAAATCCCCTGTTACTGATTGTATTGACTACATTTTTACTTCTAAATGTACCTGTATTCTCTGATTCGAAGTATAAAGCCTATAAAGGCGAGCAGCGGCAAAGTGGCGATACTAATTATGGCAGCGCTAATATTAGCAAGCCAGGTCAAGTACGTTTGCTTCCGTTTGATCCGAGTCGAGGTGAAGAAGTCGCTCAAGAGATAAAGGAAGATATTATCGAACGTCGCGATGATAGGCGTGAATATGGCTTTTGATCTTATCGTTCGTTGATATCAGGCTGACAAAATAGTAAAAATGAGGCCAGAATAGAGAAATAGAATTTGGAAGTATTTGACCGCTTTAGTGGTTTTGTTGCTAATCCTGAACCCGGAATTGCTTGATCTAGCAATATTTATTGACGCGGTCGGATTGGAAGCCTATTTTACACTGCTTGCGACTCACTTGGTCTTACTCTGGCGATCGTTTTATAATAAATTCCTGCGACCAATACTTCAAATGATCGGCTCATATGTTAAATTTTATGTCCCGTCGTTAATAAATCAACGTGATGACGAATCAAGAATAAGTATACTGTTATCGATAACAGCTCCTGCATTAACGATGTGCTTTTGGATTAGTTAAGAACCTAGTCCTATATAAATCAATAGTAATGTTTTTATCTAAAGGGGTGTGTTTCGAGGATTTTATAAGCAAAAATAATCAGGTTCTATAAATACATCGCTTGACTTGCTCATACCTCAGCCATTTATGCTATTTCTAAAGTTTGACATTTTGAAA
>QILK01000034.1 GCA_003233345.1 Gammaproteobacteria bacterium
ATCATTTCATTAAGGCCTAATGCTTCTTCTTTCATAGACGTAGCAGCGGCGGATGCTTCTTCGACTAGTGCGGCGTTTTGCTGAGTCGATTCGTCAAGCTGTATAACCACTTTATTGACTTGCTCGATTCCTAAATATTGTTCTTGTACCGCAGCGGTAATTTCGGAAATGACATCACTTACTTTTTTGACAGAAGCGATAATTTCGTTAAGCGTCTTCCCCGATTCGCTTACTAGATTGCTACCTTCGTCTACTTTCTCAACACTGTCTTTGATAAGTGTTTTAATTTCTTTAGCGGCACTAGCGCTTCTTTGAGCCAGGTTACGGACCTCTGAGGCGACCACGGCAAATCCACGCCCTTGCTCGCCCGCTCTAGCGGCTTCAACCGCTGCGTTTAATGCAAGTAAATTAGTTTGAAAAGCAATTTCATCAATGACACCGATAATATCTGCGATTTTTTTACTCGATTTGTTGATATTTGACATTGCATCTATGGCTTTGCTTACTACATTTCCGCCAATTTCAGCCTGATTTTTGGCTTCTGAAGCTAAATTATCTGCTCGCTTAGCATAATCAGCATTCTGCTTGACGGTGCTGGTCATTTCTTCCATAGTAGACGCCGTTTCTTCCAAAGAAGTAGCCTGTTGTTCCGTTCGTGCGCTTAGGCTAAGATTTCCCTCGGCAATCTCTGATGAAGATTGAGATATATGTGATGAGGTATCACGAATTCCTCCAATCATCTTAACTAAATTATCAATTAGAGAATTAATTGCATTACCGAGTATTTTGAAATCTCCGTCAAATTCCTTCTCAAGTTTTAAACTAAGGTTGCCGGTAGAAACCGATACTAGGATATTTTTTATTTCGTTTATCGCGTTTTTTCTAGGCGTCACGTCGGTAGCATATTTAACCACTTTAAAAGGCTTGCCATTAAGATCCAAGATGGGATTGTAGGATGCTTGTATCCAGACTTCCTTTCCATTTTTGCCAATACGTTTATACTCTGCAGCCTCATACTCGCCACGATTTAATTTCTCCCAAAACTGTTTATACTCTGCACTTTGTTTATAACTTGTTTCCGCAAACATACTGTGATGTTGGCCTTGTATTTCTTCTAGTTTGTAGCCAACTACATTAAGAAAATTATCGTTGGCGGTAATAATCGTGCCATCCATATTAAACTCAATGATTGCCTGAGCTTTTCCTATGGCTTCAATCTGCCCCGTAAAATTGGCGGTTTCGAGTTTTTGTGCAGTGACATCGGTAGCATATTTAGCCACTTTAAAAGGCTTGCCATCTTGGTCCATGATGGGATTGTAGGATGCCTGTATCCAGACTTCCTTTCCGTTTTTGCCAATACGTTTATACTCTGCAGCTTCATACTCGCCACGATTTAATTTCTCCCAAAACTGTTTATACTCTGCACTTTGTTTATAACTTGTTTCCACAAACATACTGTGATGCTGGCCCTGTATTTCTTCTAGTTTATAACCAACGACACTAAGGAAATTACTGTTGGCGGTAATAATCGTGCCATCCATATTGAATTCAATGACTGCCTGGGCTTTTCCTATGGCTTCAATCTGCCCCGTAAAATTGGCGGTTTCGAGTTTTTGTGCAGTGATATCGGTAGCATATTTTACCACTTTAAAAGGCTTACCATTAAGGTCCATGATAGGATTGTAGGATGCCTGTATCCAGACTTCCTTGCCGTTTTTGCCAATACGTTTATACTCCGCAGCTTCATACTCGCCACGATTTAGTTTTTCCCAAAACTGTTTATACGCCGCACTTTGTTTATAACTCGTTTCCACAAACATGCTGTGATGCTGGCCCTGTATTTCTTCTAGTTTATAACCGACTACATTAAGGAAATTATCGTTGGCGGTAATAATCGTGCCGTCCATGTTAAATTCGATTCTTGCCTGAGATTTGTCAATAGCTTCTAGCGTTGCCAAGATCTCATGGTTTTGATCATCGCTTCTAGCGTCTGCTTGTTTCATGGATAAATTTCCTTACATTAGTTAAATTAAATGATGTATTTCATTTTCGCTATACTACAAAAGTGTTTACGGCGATTCCCTTTAAATAGTTCCTATCAACGGCAACCTTTGTTAGTTTCTTTAACGGAGATTGTAGGTAACTGGAAATAAGTAACCTAACACTCATGGAATAAATACCTCTACAAAAACTCACTTGTGTTAGAAAATAAATTAACAAGCGAAAATTATTTTATAAAATAGATCAATTCTAAAAACACTCTAGTACAAAAATTATTACGTCAACTAACATCATTGCAATTTGCGTACCTCTAGTGGCCGAGTAAAATTGGTCACGGGTTTATAGTTAGTCTAATCTATTCTATTTTTTCAACGGTATTCGATGTCAATTCATTATTGTGAGCATGCGCATATACCTGACTATAGTAGTCAAGTATCTCGTTAATGACTTCGTGCTTTGCCTTGGTGAGTAAATGATAATTGACTTCGGCTACCATTTTGATTCTAAACTTCTAAAAGAATGCTCCACCGCCATTTTTTGATATAACGCAAAACGTTCTTTATGTCATTTCGGATTATCTAACAGTCTATCCATGCATTTGATTTTGTGTTTCTCATAACTGTCCCCGGGTAAATTTCTGCCGAGATGGGTTAGGGTTAGTTTTCCACCTTTGAGTAAACCTTCCACTGCCCTCAGTAAGGCGTTCAATCGATAGCGATGCTTTATTGCGCGTGTATTTTACAATTGTTTATGTAATAATTTTATGGCGTGCATGTGGCTTCCTGCTTTAATGGCGTTGTCTTTAACTTAATTATTTATACTCTTTCGTGGGAATAGATCAGGTTATTATGTCATCGGTGTGTCCCCCTTCGTTATCGCTATATAAACATATTGTTGAAAATGATGATAAAGTTTTCTAGCACGATTAATTAGTCCTAATGGAAATAAAATAATGTTTAGTAAAGAAACAAGTTTGAGATTCGAAAAATTATTTGAAGGGTATTCGATTATGGGTGCTTCGATAATCGCTGGTTAGCGCAACATGACGACGTTCTGGCCTTTTGTTCGGCAATACCTGCAGGAGGAACGGCGGGTGTGATAAGCTGTATTATTTTTGAACTAATACTCATCTTGAACAAGCCTATTGCTGTTATTATAGGTTTCTGTTAGACCAAAAACTAAATTAAATCTACCAAATACTATAGGACAAAACATGAACTGGAACGTATATCTCTCTGGCGAAATACATACTGATTGGCGACAGTGCATACAAGAGAATTGTGAGAAAAATAATCTGTCTATTATATTCACTTCTGCCGTCACTGATCATGAGGCTAGCGACAGCGCGGGTGATTTACTCGGTGCAGAAGATAACAATTTTTGGCGTGACCATAAATCAGCGAAGGTAAATGCCATTAGAACAAAAACACTTATTGACAACTGTGATCTTGCCGTGATTCGATTCGGAGACAAGTATAAACAGTGGAATGCAGCTTTTGACGCCGGGTTTTGTGCGGCATTGGGCACACCCTACATTAGCCTTCATAACGAAGACATAATACACCCGCTCAAGGAAGTGGACGCATCGGCCATGGCCTGGGCCACGACACCGGAGCAAGTGGTGGAAATACTAAAATATGTTGTTAGTAAAAAGTAAAACAATGAGACAATACTTATGACCACCTCCAAAAAAGTAACAATTTTATATTTTACAGATATACTTTGTATTTGGGCATACTTAGCTCAAGTCAGAATTGATCAACTAAAAAGTAAATTTGGTTCTGGTATAGTTTTAGAGGAGCACTTTGTCTCTGTGTTTGGTTCGGTTGAAGCAAAAATAGAACAAAACTGGGGTAGTCAGGGTGGCGTATCAGCTTACGGCAAGCATGTTCAGGAAATAGGGTCGAAATTCGGTCACATTGAAATTCATCCTGATATTTGGGTTAAGAATACACCGGCCACCTCTGGAAGTTGTCATCTTTTTTTAAAGGCAATTCAAATACTAGAGGCGCGCAACGAACTACCGCCAAGTAGTAAATCGGTTAATCCCAGAAAAAGTATTTTTGAAGTTGTAGCCTGGGAATTGCGGATGGCATTCTTTAAAGATCTAGTGGATATTTCCAGCTTTAAAGCGCAAGTGGAAATTGCCGAAAGGTTGGAGCTTCCTCATAAAAAAATCCAGCAGGTAATTGAAAGTGGCCATGCATTTTCTGCATTAGATCGTGATTTACAGCTTAAAGAAAAGTATGGGGTGATAGGTAGTCCATCTTTGGTCTTAAATGAAGGGCGCCAAATCATTTATGGTAATGTAGGGTATCGTGTGATTGAAGCAAATATTCAGGAACTACTCAATCAGCCAGAAAATCAAGCGAGCTGGTGTTGAGTTTTTATTGACTGGCGGCTTGGAATTGCTCGAACAGAGAACCCAAGATTTCCGATGTTGAATTTAGTGAATGTCGTTATTGTGACTTGTTTGTACTTGCGGGTGTCCTTGCATTCCGTTAAAAATAAGTAAAAGTGTATCCTATGCAAAACGTTAATTCGTCAGGTAAAATAACAGACTAAAGACATAAATCCCAATAAGGCGTTCCCTCAAATCGCTTTACAAGAAAATCAACAAATGCCCTGACACGTTGAGAAAGATGGCGTGTTTGCGGGTAAATCGCATGGGCATCAATCCGTGGCGTCTGGTAATCTTTAAGTATTGGAATCAAGGCTCCACTTTCAATTTCTTTATAGACGATAAATGACGGCACCAGAACGATGCCCATACCCTCTACCGCCGTGTCTCGCATAAACTCACCCGTGCTTGCTTTTAAGTAAGGGCGTATTTTTGTCTTGATTGTATTACCTTTGGCATCCGTTAAATGCCAGTGTTCAAAATCACGTAACAGGCTGTAAACCAGACACTGATGTTCTATCAGTTCATCCGCTGCTTGCGGTGTACCCATTCGTTCAAGATAATCCGGGCTGGCACATATAACAGTGCGAATTGGCGCAAGACGGCGGGCAATCAAACTCGAATCCGCTAGCTTGGCGATACGAATGGCAAGGTCAAACCCTTCCTTCATTAAATCAACTTCACGATCATTAAAATCCAGATCAAATTCAATCTGCGGGTGTTCCTTCAAAAACGCATTAATGACCGGTCCCATATGCATGAGGCCAAAACTGGATGGTAAAGCCACCTTCAAACTTCCCTTTAATGTGCCATGCGCTTGCGAGGTTGCCAGCTCAACTTCTAGGATGTCATCCAGTAACCGTACGCATTGATGATAAAAGGCACGTCCAGTATCGGTTAGATTCATCTGCCGGGTTGTTCGGTGAAAAAGTTCTACACCCAGATGTATCTCCAATTCTTTCAAGCGCCGACTAACAGCCGATTTGGCAACATTCAGGCGATCCGCTGCGCCACTGATACTCCCCGCCTCGACCACCCGAATAAATGTACGCATATTCTCAAAACGATCCATTTTCCCACTTATTGTTGCTTTTTAGAGAACTATTAGTTCATATTATTGCTGTTTATTCTATCAATAGCAACACTGATAATAGCTCCAGAGAAAAGGTAAAACCAGTCTCAACATAAAACGGAGAAAATTATGAACGGTCAAACAAAACCCACACGATTCATACCCGCGATGACCACGTCAGAAGGCGCAGGCGTTAGCGTACACCGTACTATTGGGACACCCACTTTACGTCATTATGACCCATTCATGTTGTTGGATCATTTCAGCAGTGATAATCCTGACGAGTATATTGCCGGTTTCCCGTCTCATCCACACCGTGGCTTTAATACTTTCACCTATATGCTTGATGGCCATATGGAACATCAGGACAGCATGGGTAATACTGGCAATCTCGGGCCCGGTGATGCCCAATGGATGAAGGCTGGCAGCGGTGTTATTCATTCGGAAATGCCGAAACAGGAAAACGGTTTGATGCGTGGTTTTCAACTATGGATTAACTTGCCAGCGGCAAATAAAATGGAGACACCGGAATATCAGGAATATGACGCGGATGCTTTTCCGGTGCTAGATACGCCGGACTACAACATCAAGGTACTCATTGGGCATTTTGGTAATAAACATTCCCCAATCGTCGATGACATTACCCATGTCTCTTATTTTGACGTTCAGGTAAAAGCCGGTAAACGCTTTCAGCATGAGCTGCCAGCAGAGAACAATAGTTTTCTGTATCTGTTTGAAGGTGACGGTCAGCTAAAGGGACAAAAGGTGTCACTGCATACGTTCATAGCACTTGGTGCAAACGATAAAACACCTGACTTTCATGCCGGAAAACAAGGTGCGCGATTGATTGTTATCAGCGGAAAGCCGATCAACGAGTCCATTGTTCAATATGGCCCGTTTGTAATGAATAGCCGCGAAGAGATTGACCAGGCGATGCGTGACTTTAGATCTAATCGTTTCGTGTCAGATCGTGCATGGGTTAATCGCAAGTAACGGGTCGTTATATTTAACTAACTCATTTTATAGAGAATCAAAAAAATGGCTGCAAAAATAAAATCAGTAAAAGGCGAATTTATTCGCTCTAAATCCAGCTTTAGGAATTGGGTGACTAAAGATGGTAGCCCCGGCCCAACGGGAAAAGGTGGCTTCACCGCCGAACCAGAACGTTATC
>QILK01000184.1 GCA_003233345.1 Gammaproteobacteria bacterium
CGCCGGAAAACCTCAAGCAAATGGGTAAACCCTGGAACAAGGTCGCTGGCGACTATTTAAGTGTCGTTAGAAAATTTCATCAGCGAGGTATCGCGGTCTATGGTACATTTGTGTTTGGTTATGACGGGGATACCGTTGATACCATTCAAAGAAGTGTAGAGTTTTCGTTGGAAGCCAAGTTGGAAATCGCAAATTTCAATCCGCTAACACCGACACCAGGTTCAGCATTATACAATCGTCTTAATGCTGAAAACCGATTAATATTTCCTGAATGGTGGTTGGACCCCAATTATCACTATGGTGATTCCATTTTTATTCCTAAAAACATATCACCCGAAGAATTTTCACGACAGTGTTATCAGGCTAAAAAAACTTTTTACTCCTGGCGGTCTATCGCATCGCGTCTATTTGGCAGTGACGCAGGTATTCAATGGTTCCGAACCGGTATGGTAGGCATCGCCAATCTTATTTCCAGACGCGAAATTAAAAGAAAACAATATCGTGTACTAGGCAATTAAATTTATAACAAGTAGCCCGGACTTCGCATAGCGAACGCCGGGAAGCGAACATGGTTACATCAGTTAAGTGGGATGCACCCGATATACCTTTGACACGGAGTAGTAGGGTTTTAGTTGAACTTAAGGAAGTTATTCTTTCCCAGGCGTTCGCTGCGCGAAGTCCGGGCTACGATTCTATTATTACTATAGAGGTTGGGAGGTGATGTGAAGGTTACATTGATAAAACCTAATATTGGCAGGCGTGAGCATAGTTTGTATGTCGATGAGGGACGTATGGAACCACTCATGCTGGCGGTGATTGCGGGATTGACACCAGACGATGTGGAAGTGGTTATGTATGATGACCGCATGGAATCGCTGCCATATGATGATCCAACTGATCTGGTGGCGATCACGGTTGAAATTTATACCGCAAGACGTGCATACGAGATTTCTGCCGAGTATCGACAGCGAGGTATACCGGTTATATTGGGCGGTATGCATCCTACGTTGTTGCCTGCGGAAGCTGCACGCTATGCAGACAGTATATTTTTAGGCGATGCTGAGTCTTTGTGGCATCAGGTCATCGCCGATGTTCGATTGAATAAATTGAAACCAGTCTATAAGGCGCCACCCGGCGTAGGGCAGTATAATCGTGTTATGCCTAGACGCGATTTGTTTGCTGGCAAAGGCTATTTGCCGATATCGTTGATGCAGTATTCACGTGGTTGTCGTTTTGCTTGCAGTTTTTGTGCGGTCAGCAAGTACTTCAAACGTCAACACTATATACGCAAAATTGACGAAGTGATCGAGGAAATCGCCGAGCAGGGTCGGAATTTTATATTTTTTGTTGATGATAATATTGCCTCTGATATACGTTCACTTAAAGCGTTATGCCGCGAACTTATCCCGATGAAAATAAACTGGGTTAGTCAGGCAAGTTTGGATATTACCCAGGATGCAGAATTGATGCGCCTGTTGGCGGATAGCGGTTGCCGTGGAAATGTCATCGGCTTTGAGTCGATCACGGAAAACAGTTTGCGTGACGCGAGAAAAGCCAGTAATCTCCCCGGATTTTCCCACTATCGGGAGGAAGTCAAAATACTCAGGGAGCACGGGATGCAAACCTGGGCGGCGTTTACCCTGGGTTATGATCATGACACCATCGAATCCATTATCGAGACCATGAAGTTTGCGCGCCGAAACCGCTTTACATTTGCAGCATTTAATATCCTCATGCCTTATCCAAATACACCGCTATACAGTCAACTGAAAAAGCAAAATCGATTACTCTATAACGGTAATTGGTGGTTGCATCCGCAATATCGATTCAATAACGCGGCTTTTTTGCCAAAGCAAATGAGCGCCGATGAACTGACAGATGCCTGTCATCACATTCGCAAAAAATTCAATACCCCGCTTTCTCTGCTTTACCGTTTTTCTGATTTGAAAACCAATTTAAGATCATTATGGTGTGTCGCAACCTTTTGGCGATATACAACTCTCTATCGAAAGGAAGTGTACAAAAAGCACAATATGAAGTTTGGTCTGAAATGAAGAAAAATGCTATTCCCGGAAAGCTTAATTTGTTATTGATGGTCAGCGTATTCGCGATCACGATACTATTGCTTTGGACTGCATCGCACGCACCTTTTAGCTTGGCATTGATTGCCGCCTGGTTATTCTCAATTTTTAACAATACAGCGTTTTCATTATTGCATGAGTCGGTCCATGGCATTTTTTCAAAAAATCATAAGCTAAATGAAATCGCCGGAAAAATATTAGCCGTATTATTTCCTACGTCGTTAACCCTGCAACGAATCGCACACCTTGGTCATCATCAGCGAAACCGCACCGACCAGGAGCTCTATGATTATTACTTACCGACGCAATCGAGAACACTGAGAAATATATGGCTATATGGCGGAAACCTGCTCGGATTTTATTGGTTTTTGGTTTTACTCAGTAATTTTATCTATTTAGTTGCACCGTGGATCTATATATCAAAATGGTTTCGACGCGGCCCCGCACGTTATCTTGGTTTTGAACCCTTTGTAAAAGAAATCGCACAACATCCGCCGCTAGTGATCTGGTCGGAATGTTTGCTGGCGTTTACTTTTCATTTTGCTTTGTTCTGGTTACTGGATTTAACTATTGCTGGTTGGCTTTTGTGTTACTGGGCATTCGCTCTACACTGGTCGGCATTACAATACGTCGATCATGCCTGGTCGCCGCGTAACATAATCAACGGTGCCTGGAACCTGAAAGTATCGGCATTATCGAGAGCGTTGGCGCTAAACTATCACTATCATTTAGCGCATCATCAACACCCACAACTGCCTTGGATACACCTACCACATTTTGTCGACAAATCCGCTAAACAACCTGGATTTTGGCAAATATATTTTAGTTTGTGGAAAGGGGTGAAACTGGCACCGCCAATGAGTTAGCTAAAAAGTTTTCTCTCTTTGCGTTTGCGTGTTGTTAGAAACCAGATGATCAGGCCGAGTAAAAATCCGCCCCCGGCCGCCGCAATGGCATAATAGAGTATCGAGTCTTTTGTCGCTGCCAGTAGCGGATTATTTAAAAAGTCCGTGCCGATATGTAATGCGAGAATACGCCATTGACCATCGGTGTCCTTGATAACGGTAGCGGTCCAACGGGTTTTCATCGGAAAATATCTAGTATCAGACAATTGATAATTTTCAATGCCTGATCCGCGCACAATTCCCATCGTCTTATTGGCATAGAACTCGGTTTTGGCGTCCGGTATCAGTTTAATTTCCAATTTCTTTAGATAACCATCCGGCCCAAACCATTTGTTAAAGTAAACAGCAATTTGCTCGCGTGACGATATTACCTCCTGATTGATGGTAGTGATACGCAGATTTTTATGAAAATAGGGCGTCATTTCTGCGTATTTTTCGTTGTTGATTGCTGTTTCGATTCCTTTCAATGCGGTTCGCAGTTCGTCATGAATAGCTTTATCTGCTTCTTCGGCCGCAAAAGCGGTCGAGCAGTTTAGTAGGATTAAGATGACGTAAAGATATCTAATCAAGGTGAATTCCTTATCGGCTGCCAGCGGAAGAGGACAAATGCTACCAAGAAACCGGTGATGATGTCGAGCAGATGATGCTGGTGCACCAAAATAGTTGAAATATACAGCAATATCAACCAGATCATCATGAGTAATTTTAAAATCGGACTTTGCGAGGCTTTATTGATATGTAATACCAGAATAGTGCTGAATACGATGTGCAGAGAAGGGACCGTATTGTAGGGCAAATCGAGCGCAAACATTTGGGTGAAAATTTTCGCGTAAAACGGATCATCGGGTATCAGTCGGGGAAATCCCAGTTTTGCCGGTAGCAGTAGAAAGGTAAGACCAGAGATCAGTGTCGCGATCACCAGCTGCTTGCCCATTAAGCTAAGCTGTTGGCGGTTTAGAATAAAGGGTGGGACAAAAAATAATAAATACATCGAAAAATAGGGCCAAAAAAATTCCTTGACTAGTGGAATCGCTAGTTCGAATTCAAAATACGGAGAAAAGTAGAAACTTCTTTGTGCCGTAAACCAGTTGCATAATGGATAGACAGTAAAAAAGGCCAGACTGACCCAGAAGAACCAGATCCAATAGGTTTTCCAATGGGCTTTTGTTGCATCAGATAACATGGATTATTTTTTTATAAATTGGGTGTTTGCATTATGGAAAGACACGATTATAGAGTATTTTCGCAAATCAGGCACGTCTTTCGATTTCTGATGTTTTTTGATAAAAGTTAGGGGTTTTAGGCAATTGGTGATATTACTATTCTTTCCCCGGCGTTCGCTGCGCGAAGTCCGGGCTACTCGGGTAGGAATATTCTTGTGCTGTCTAGTGAGACTTCGTTGTCGTTGACTAGTTTGAATTCTAGTGCGCCGATTCTGATGGCGTCGCCGTGGCGTAGGATGCTGGTTTTGATTTTTTTGTCGTTTAAATAGGTACCATTAGTGCTGCTTTGGTCTTTGATGATAATATCTTTGATATTCTTCATGTATTTATTTGGATTAATGATTATTATGGCGTGATTTGCGCTGACGCTCATATCTTCTATACGTATTTCATTTCCTGGGCCGCGGCCGATATGGGTAATGCCGTCTTTTAGATCGTATTCGCTTAAGACTGTTTCATTTTTGGTATGTAATAGTTTTAGCATTTGTGTAAGGCATCTTTTAGGATTGATTACATACAAGTCGGATAAGTTGACAGAATCTTTAGCTAACCGTTAGCAGGGTTGTTTACTGGCTTGATTGTTTTATTTAGATTCTATGCATTTTCGTAATGCTTCAGCGACCGCTTCGCAGTTTGCAAAACGATTATCGGGCGATTTTTGTAAGGTTTTGTTGACAATTCTGCTGATGCAAGGTGGAATACCGCGACGCATTTTGCGCATCGGTTTATGTGTTTGGTCGGTGATTTGGTACATTAGGTTAGCCATGGAGTCACCGTCAAACGGTAAATGTCCGGTTAATAACTGGTATAGGGTGACACCCAGCGAAAATTGGTCTGAAGCACCGGCAGCTTTTTTTCCGGAAATTTGTTCCGGTGACATATAAGATGGACTGCCAAGTATGGTACCCGTTCGTGTTTTCGAATCATCGGTGAGCGCGGCGATACCAAAGTCTGTTACTTTGACCTCGTTATTTTTAGCGTTAAAGATTATGTTTGCCGGTTTAACATCGCGGTGAATTACTTTTTTCTTATGGGCATACGCCAAAGCGTCGGCCACCTGAGCGCCGATTTCAACGACCGTTTTAATTTTTAGCAGGGTTTTCTCTGACATATGGTGATCAAGACTGGCACCTTCAACATAGTCCATGGCGATATAGGCAACCCCTTGATCTTCCCCGACATCGTAGATGGTGACGATATTAGGATGGTTTAGTCGGCCAACGGCTTCGGCTTCACGCAAAAAACGGGCTTCGGCTTCTTCAAGTGCTTTACCTTCGTATTCACTGCCTAGGGCTAGCGTTTTTATGGCTACGGGTCTGGCGATTTTCGGGTCTTTTCCCAGATAAACCATACCCATTGCGCCGCGGCCAATTTCTCTTTCCAACTGGTAGCGACCTAAAATCGGTTTTTCCATATTGGTATCGGTTAGCAGCATGATCTGCGTCGAGGCTGTTCCCATAGGGCCTGTTGCCGGAAAGGCGCCGGTGACACTTTTAAGCCTCTCTATTCGCGCTTCGGTATCATTGTAAACGATGCCGAGATTACTATGAATATGCTCATAAACCTCTAGTGCCTTGTCGAATTGGCGTTTGCGTTCAAAATCAAGACCGAGGTTATAGAGTACTTTTGGCAGGTAACCATCGTTTGAACATAGTCTTAGTTGATTAAACGCCTGGTTTAAATTGCTTTGAGATTGATAGTAGCTGCCCAACTCCTGTCGTACCTGCGAGATTTCTCCTTGTGCTTTTTCTATCTGCCGGGATTTTTTAAAACTGAGTCTGACCAGTGTGTGGGTGAGCAATAGAAAAATGGATGGGTATAACAATGGTAACCAGAGTTTTTGCGATATCAAAGAAATCAATTCAACATTGAGCGTGGCAATGACGATGACTAGTGTGATGATATAACCGATTCTGCCATAAAGTGGCTTTGGGGTTAGCAATAAATACAGTGCAAATATCAAAATCAAAGCTCTTTGTATGGCATAAAACCAATAAGGTTTTTGCACATAATCGTTGTTAATCAGACTTTGGGTGGCATAGGCATACCAGTTGACTTTTGGAATCACGGTGCCGGTAGCTGTTTTGACAGTATTCGCCAAGGAACTGTCAGTGACGCCGATAAAGACTGATTTTTGCTGAATCTTATAGCGTTTGCTATTATCGAGAAATTTGGCCGCCGAGAGGATGCGAATTGGTGGGTTTTCTTCCCAGTTTTTGATGGGCGTTGGAAATATCTGGTAGTTTGGGCCAGTATGAATTTTTGTCCTTTTAATCAAGATATATTCCAGTTTAATCAAGATATATTCCAGGTTATTGGCGATGACTTTTTTAATAGGCACGCCTCTTACCAAAGCATAGGTAGCCAATACCGGGCTAGGAAACAGAGTCTGGTTTATATTGGTCAGCAAGGGCGCGTAGAGCAATCTTTTCTGCTTTGTGCTTGTCTGGGTAAAGGCAATGCGGGCGGCATTTTCCCTGAATATTTTTAAGGGTAAGCGGATTTTCCAAATATTGCTTTCAGGTGCGGCAACCGCAAACCTGTACAGGATTTTT
>QILK01000168.1 GCA_003233345.1 Gammaproteobacteria bacterium
GAGTGCAAATGCGAAATATATTGCGTTTTAGAAAATTGTTGGTTACTTCTTTTATACTTTCAGCCATAGTTGGTTGCGGTGGAGGAGGAGGAGGTGGTGGAACACCAGCACCTCAATGTACTTCTTCGCCTTGTAACGTAACGGTTTCCTGGAGCGCCAACAATGGATCACAAGTCAACATGGCTGGGGGTGGTCACCGGGTATATAGAAGCATGACATCCGGGTTTGCGATTGGTGATGTTGGGGTACAGATAGTGAATGTTCCTTATGTCTCCGGAGCCACTGCTCCAACTTCAACATCATTAAGCCTGGCTTCAGGAACACACTATATTCGAGTCGTTGCCTATACTGCATTTCCTAATGCAAATACCAACAGTAATGCAGGTACGCAACGAAGCATCGTTGTGCCTTAAGAATAATTAACCATAATCAGCAGGGAATCGATTGGGGTGTAAAATCTATGTTTAAGCAAAGTAAAATTCGTACTATTATTTCTCAGTTTTTGCTCGTACGCAGAGTATTTTGATTTGAGTAACCGGGGAGAAAATTTAAAAAAACATAAGAGCGGTGAAATAATAGTTAAATTCAATAAGAGCTACCATGAAACATCGCGTATACAAATGGCAGAGCAAATGGCAAGTAAGGTGCATAAGCGCTTTGGTAATAATCACGAATACTATATTATAAAACTCAAAGCTGGCCAGACAGTTGAACAAGCAGTCGCAAATTTCAAGTCCGATCCGAACGTAGAAATTGCCGAGCCAAACTATATTATACGGGCAGCGGCAGTACCGAACGATACTGATTATGGTGAGCAATGGGGGTTAAATAATACCGGGCAAAGCGTAAACGGCATACCGGGAACCAGCGGTTCGGATATTGGCGTTGAAAGCGCATGGGATCGTATTACCAACTGTAATTCAGTAACTGTAGCGATATTGGATACTGGTGTTAATTATACACATTCAGATTTGAGCGCTAATATCTGGAATAACGCGGGTGAAACGGCTAATGGTGCGGATAGTGATGGTAATGGATTTATTGATGATGTTCGCGGTTGGGACTTTATCAGTAATGACAATACCCCTTATCCAGATGCTGGACACGAAAGTCATGGGACCCATGTGGCGGGTATTGTTGGTGCACGAGGAAACAATAGTTCGGGTACCACGGGTGTCTGTTGGCAGGTCAAGCTTATGCCTCTACGTATTTTGGACGGTAGCGGGACAGGGTTAGTTTCAGACCTGGCATTAGCGATTAATTATGCGGTTAGTAATGGCGCCAAGGTTATTAACCTTAGTCTGGATTCAACGGGGAATTCAAATGCTGTTAGCACAGCGATAAACAATGCGAATGCGAATGGCGTCGTGATAGTGACCGCAGCAGGCAATGCGAATCTTGATGTCGAAATTACCGCTTCCTATCCTTGTAGAAACACACAGGCAAATATTATTTGTGTCGCTGCACTTGACCAGAATTTTGCCAAAGCCAGTTTTTCTAGTTTTGGTGCCACCAGTGTCGATGTGGGTGCGCCGGGCCGTAATATTAAAAGTTCATACCCGGGTACTGTATTTCCTGGGACTGGTTGGACTAGTGGTAGTGGTTGGGTAGAAACCACTTGCACTGTGTTAGGAACCGCTAATGTTCCGGTATTGATTAATCCAACTACTTATTGTGGTAGCGGGAATTATGCGAATAATTTAAGTAACGTAATATACAAGACCTTTAACCTTAGTGGTGTTCAAAGCGCATCGCTGGTTTACACTATTTTTCATAACCTTTCTGATGATACTCTAACAGCCTCGAAACGCAGCACTGGCGGGAATCCATTTGCGGGAGGTGGTACAGCAGTCAATTTTGTGAATACAAAGGGAGGTGCAAGTACGGTGTCGTTATCGGGAGATTCACCATCGAATGGTACCAGTTTCATCACTTATTCGCATGACCTGTCAGCTTGTTTTACGGCAAATTGTTCCATTGGTTTACAGTTGACGACTAATGCTAGTAATGTTGCAAAAGGTGCTCAGATATTCAGCGCGCAGGTTGAAACGGTAAGCAACGCATCGAGTGGTGTTGGGTTCAAGGCAGGCACCTCGATGGCAACGCCACATGTCGCCGGGTTAGCAGCAATGTTGCGAGCGTTTAATCCAAATTTCAATGCCACCGATACGGTTAACGCGATTAAAAACAGTGGCACCGATGTTGGTGCGCTATCGGGTATCACCTCGACCGGAAAGGTGATCAATGCACGACAAGCGCTTGAGTACGTCAATACGCCACGAAATGTAACCATAACAGTACAATAAAATAGGCCGGCTTGCCTATTTCATGAATTATTTGGATTTTGGTGTATTATCCTTTTTTAGACCGCCCCTCTTTCTACGGTCAGTCAGAAGTTTTTTTTTCACTCCACACCGTGGCTCAGTCGCGAAAAAAAATCTTCTGACTGACCGTAGAGCAGTGAATTTGATATTGTTATTCCTTATTATAAGATATTCTTGGTTTTTCCAAAATTCAATGAAAGCCCGTCATCCGCGAGTCAGAAGTTTTTTTCAGCGTCATTACAACCCCAGTTGTCTGCGCTGAAAAAAACTTCTGACTCGCGGATGTAAAGGGCGCTGCAGAAAAGGATAATAGCTCTAAATCCAAACGTTATCATTTCAGATAATCAGTTTACAACTATAAAATATTTGAGTTAGGTGCATACTTAGATAATTAAGGTGTCGATTGCAAAAGGGTGATTTAATTCGAGAATTTTTTGAATTTTGGATTCAGCGTTACATCAGGCTGGAAGGCGGAAAATCATCGGCTTCCGCGAGTTTTTCGGTTTCATGTATCGCCCGTGAAAAAATCTTGTCTGTTGGATCGGGTCCCAAGGCATCGCAGCCCCAGACATAACAGGTATGTAATACTTTTGACATTTCTACGGTGGTGAAAACATTTGCAAACGCGACATGGCCATCTTTGTGACACCAGGCAATAATCGCGGCTTCTACTTCAGGTGTGATTCTAAGGTCGGGTAAATGATTGATCAGGAAGCTGTAAAATTTTTGAATATAACCCTTTGAGCTCACTGTGTAGTAGTGATTTATTTCTTTCATGAAATTGTTAAAGACAATGATTTCAGGGGGGACCATTTCGGTTAGTGTCGGAACGTCGGCATTTGCGTCGTCGATATCGGCAACGGGTGCAGTAAATTCTGTGCTTGTGTTGACAGCTTTTTTGGGTTTTCCCGGAGGTCTGATCTCATGAGCAGTCGGGTTTGGATCGGTGGGGGAATTGCTTAACTGCGCAACCCGCTTATAGCGCATCATATCTTCCCATGGATCTTTTCCAATTTCGCTGCTGAAATAAAGTTCCTTGGTTAAACGTTCGCGCAACGGTTTTTTATTTTCGCCAAGCGCAGAAATTTTTTCGACATGATCGATAAATTCTAGTATGGGCAGACTGTGTTGCTTGGCATAGTCATTTTCCAGTATCCATAGTGCTTTCATGCAATTTTCAAGCGATACAAAATCCTTCAGTACTTCGTAAATCACGCAGCGTCGTTTCACGGGATCGTAAATAGGACTTTTATTCATAGCTTGGTGGTTTTTGTCTTATGCAAGGCATCTTTTTGAAACTCAGGATAACCGACCTCGAAATGCTCTGCATAATCCAGTCCGCGTTGCTGGGCGACGGTACTGGCGCGTAGCCCCAGACTTTTATCAATTAGTTTAAAGGTAATGTAGGCTAGTGTGAAACTCCAAACAAAACAGGCAACGATGCCTATCGTTTGAATCAGAACTTGGGCGAAGTTAAAATGATCATCGCGATGAAACAGGCCAGCTGCCAGCGTACCCCATGCACCGCAAAACCCGTGTACCGACACGGCACCTACGGGATCATCCCAGCCTTGTCGATCGAGAAAATCGAGGGCAAAAATGACGAGAACACCTGAAGCGAGACCGGTCAGTATGGCAAATAGGGGTTCCATAATATCGCAGCCGGCGGTAATGCCAACCAGCCCACCGAGACTGCCATAAATAGTATGGGTCATCAGGATAGGTGTTTTCTTAAGAGACATGCTTATAACGGCACCGACCGCACCGGCAGCGGCAGCTAAATGTGTATTTAATACAATAATGCCGATTAAATTATTCTTGGTCAAATGGGTGCCAGTGGATTCAAGGGCAGCGGTCATACCGCCATTAAAACCGAACCAACCAAGCCACAATATCAAGCCGCCGAGGGCGACCATCGGTAAATTGTGTCCAGCAATATAACGTGGTTTTCCTTCCAGATCGTATTTACCCAGTCTGGGTCCAAGTACGATAATACCTGCCAATGCGGCCCACCCGCCGAGCGAATGAACCACTGTCGCACCGGCAAAATCATGAAAGCCAAGTAATCTTAGCCAGCCCTGTCCTTCATAGATACTCCCCCAGGCCCAACTGCCAAATACCGGGTAAATAAAGGCGGTAATGATGACGCAGGCTAATAAATAAGACTGAAAGCGAGCCCGTTCAGCCAGGGCGCCACTGACGATGGTCGCTGCCGTGGCCGCGATCATGATATGGAAAAATAAACGGGTATAATCGAGTTCATCGGCATTGCCTAAAAAAAAGTGATCGGTGCCGATTAAACCTGATGGATTGCTGCCAAATAACAAACCGTATCCAACCAGCCAAAATGCGATGGCACCAAAGCACATGTCAGTGTAGTTTTTCATGACCACATTAACCGTGTTTTTAGAACGAACCATGCCGCCTTCGAGTAGCGCAAAACCGGCTTGCATAAAAAAAACCAAACATCCGGCAACGACAATCCAGATAGTATCTATTGATATAGACGTCGCATTTGTTTGGGTGGGTATTTTTTTTACGGATTCAATGGCTTTTATTGATTCAATGGCTTTTACTGATTCAATTGCGTCGACAGATTCTGCTGCAAAGCCGATGGTGCATAATCCTGAAAGTCCTATAAAGCATATCCAGGCAAGGTTTTTATTATTCATTATCCAATAGTTTCATATTATAAAATTATAAAAGTTTGTTAATTTGCGTTTCGATTGCGTATTATAAAGCCAATAACATTAAAGTCATCTATGTCGCCAAGTATATTCAGTGTAGTATATTCCCGAATATTGGTATGAAAAATTGCGTATCATCCGCCGCTTTTCTAAAGGCCAATGTTATTTGCTAGAAAGAGATATAAATATCTTTAAAAACAAAGGTTTAATTAACAAATTATATACAAGGTCTAAACGCTTATCAAGCCGTGCGACTAAAATAAATAAACATCGGGTATAAATCGAGCAAGCTTATTTTTATGACACTAAAATACAGACAGATACTCCTACTAGTTTTTCTATTGATGTCAGTCAATCTGATGGCAGCGAAGAAAGATAATTGGACAATTAATACACTAATGACGAAATTTGCCCAGCAATTTGTGCAGACAAAATCCCGCCATTACCGGTTTACTGAAACCAAAACAACGGCTTTTTTGGGAAGGGGATTAGTGTACAAGGGGCGGTTAAATTTTATTAATCCGAATACGATGGAGAAAATAATTACTGCGCCTAAAAAGCGATCCTACCGTATTGTTGGTAGCGTGTTGATTATAGAAAAAGAAAACAAAAAGCCGAAAAAAGTGAAACTTGATAATTTTCCCGAATTGCTAGCGTTGTCTGAAAGTTTGCGGGCTGTTTTTTCGGGTAAATTAGCGGTTGTTAAGAAGCATTTTTCTCCGGTATTTAGTGGGCAGCGAGAGAGTTGGAAGCTGGTTTTAACCCCTAAGAATGAGAGTTTAGAGGAAAAAATCAGGTCCATTGAAATTCATGGAAGTGGATTTAAAATTAATCGAGTCATCATCATTCAGTCAGGTCGCTCACGATCTGTATTGGTGATAAGCGAAGCTTGAGCAACAACCATGATTAGAGGCTATGACTAAAAACAGATTGTTATTGACCTGCCTGTGGCTAGCTTTGCTTGGGCTTGGTGTATTCTGGATTAAAGTGAATATCAAGGTAAATAGTGATCTGGGACAATTCCTGCCGCAAGCGACTAAGGATAGCCAGTTATTGCTAAAAGCGATTCGGAATAATCCAGGTACCAGTATACTGATTATTAGCTTGTCGGGAAGTGATACTAAAACCCTGGCTAAATTAAACAAGCATTATACTAATATAATCCGTTATCCAGATTGCGTTAATGCGCTAAACAGCAACTATGCTCAAAAAATTCGAAAGCTACATTGCATTGCTCAGATAAACAAAAAATCGGCTAATAAAAGTCAATACTTGGACGGCGTTTCTCAGGTTTTTAATGGTGATTTCACCGGGGATACCCGGATGATCAAAAATACTAAAAAGTTTTTATTGGAAAATCATTACTTGCTGGATCCAACTATTTCCAGTCAAACTTTTTCGGTCGACCATTTCAAGAAAAAACTAGCAAGGATACTCGACCAACAGGACGCAGTAATTTCAATAGTCGATGAAAATCTGGTCATGGTGGATCCGCTGGGCTCCATAAGCAATATTTTCCAATATTGGAAGAGCGAAGTATCGGCAAAGAAAAAGCATGGTGTTTGGTTCTCGGAAGATGGAAAAGAAACTTTTATTTTATTGCGAACCAGTGGAGGCGGTTTTGAAATTGACAAGCAAGAAGCGCTAATCGTTAAGCTAAAAAAGTTATTTGGTCAAATACCAGGTAATAACAGTCAGTTAAATTTTAGCGGCCCAGGTTTTTTTGCGGTGGATATTCGTAAAAAAATACAAAAAGATGTCACCAGACTGAGTGTGTTGGCCATGATCTTAGTTGGTCTTTTTCTGCTACTGGTCTATCGGGCCATTACGCCTTTGACTTATGGAATGTTGCCACTGGCTTCGGGAATTGTCGCAGGTATATCGGCTGTTTTATTCATTTTTGGTAGCATTCATAGTATTACCATAGCATTTGGTATTACCTTGATCGGTGTTACGGTTGATTATCCGATTCACTTGTTTACGCATATCAAGCAGCGGGGCAGTGCTGAAGATGCGATTCGTGATATATGGCCGACATTGCGATTAGGGATTTTAACAACGGCGATAGGATTTACGGCCATGTTATTGGCAGGTTTTGAGGGCTTAAAGCAACTGGCTATATTCGCGATCATGGGACTGATTATGGCAGCGATTACCACCCGATGGTTTTTGCCCTATGTCGTAAACAAACGCTATTTTTATAAACCCTTTTTGCCATTAGAGAAATTATCGATAAGCCTGGTTACGTTAGCGCAAAAGCTGAGGGTGTTTATAATATTGTTAACAATCGCAGCGGTTGTGTTGATATTCAGCCGGCCGAGTATTATGGATCATGATATAAAAAGGCTGACGCCAATATCCTCGGAAAAAATTCAAAATGATAGGCGTTTAAGAAACCTGATAGGCGCGTCGAATACCAGATTTTTATTGACCGTTACTGCAAGCGATATTGAAACCGTATTGAAAACCTCAGAAGCATTAGTGCAACCGTTAAAAAAGCTGTCAAAGGATGGTGTGATCAGCGGTTTTGATATGGCCGCCAGATACCTGCCCAGTAAAAAACTGCAAAGTCAGCGACAGGCGAGTATTCCACAAGCTGCAACACTTCGGGCAAGATTTGCCGCAGCGACTAGCGGGACACCCTTTAATCTACAAAGTTTCGAGCCATTTTTTACTAATGTTATGCGGGCTAAAACCATGGCGCTGCTCAGCTATAAAAAAATCATGCAATCACCTGATTCTCCCATCAGTATTAAGTTAAAGGTATTGCTGCAGTCAGACCAAAGTGGTTGGCTGGCATTGATTCCATTGCAAGGTGTGAGGGATCACCAGGGTATTGTCGATTGGTTGGCTGGCAGTTCACTAGCGGGCGTTAGATTAATGGATATACGCACAGAGAGCTCTAGCGCGTTGGCAAGTTATGCTAACGAAGCATTGTTATGGCTGGCTTGGGGTACGCTGATTATATTACTCATTTTGTTGGTGGGGCTGAGGTCGATTCCCAAGGTGCTACGTGTGATAATCCCGATTTGTATTTCACTGGTGTTAACCATCGGTGTTTGGACTGCGGTTGGGGTAAAACTAAATATTTTTCACCTGGTTTCGCTACTACTCGTTGTTGGTGTCGGTATTGATTATGCGCTGTTTTTTAACCGTCAGTCCAATCAAAAAGATCATACGCTAGATTATGTCGCCATTTGGGTGAGCAATATAACAACGGTAATCGTATTTGGATTGCTGTATACGGCCTATCCGTTGGTTCTACAGGCGATCGGTGGTACGGTTGCAATGGGTGCTTTTTTCGCCTATATTGCGTCAGCGTCAATTGCGGTTAAAAATAACTAGTTTGCGCTGATTTAAACTGCATAAAAATTCAAGTGATATAGGATTTCAAGTGAGTAAACATAATTTAGACGAGTCTGAAAATCAAAAGCCACCGGTTGTTACCTTGTGGATGGTAATAAAGAGCGTATTAGCAGCGATGTTTGGTGTACAGAGTGATAAAAATCGCGAACGTGATTTTACCAATGGCAAGCCTTCGCAGTTTATTATCGTTGGTCTAATTGCCGTGTTTATTTTTATCATGATTATTTACGGAATCGTGCAACTAGTGATGACCTTTGCGGTGCCTTAACCTGCTATGGTCAGTCAGAAGGGCTTCCAGTGAAGTTGATATTGTTATTATTTTTTATAAGGAATTTTAGTTGAATTTAGGTGGGTTATTTCCCGGCATTCGCTGCGCGAAGTCCGGGCTACGTTGATGGTTTAGGGGCTTTCAGCTGAATTCAATGGTAGCCCGTCATCCGCGAGTCAGAAGTTTTTTTCAGCGTCATTACAACCCCAGTTGTCTGCGCTGAAAAAAATCTTG
>QILK01000022.1 GCA_003233345.1 Gammaproteobacteria bacterium
AGATGTTACAAACTACCGTTAAAAAATGGTTCCGCGATAAAAACTCTGGTTTTCTCGATAATGGGAATGGTCCAGATATTATGGTAACTAAGGCCGACCTTGTTAACTGTGACTTTTTAAAAGTTGGTGTGATGGTTGAGTTTGAATGTCACCCTGATAAGCGAGGTTTGGTTGCTAAAAAAGTTAAGCTTTTACCGCAGAAAAAGTCGAACGGACAAAATAATAAAGGAAAACGAAGCCCTAAGGAATTTCGTCCCGGTGTTATGACTTAATTAAATCAAAGGAGCCAGCAGTACTCTTTAATTGTTCACTCAGTCAGGCGAAAAAAAGCCCGCTACAATGCGGGCTTTTAGAAACTATAGTTTCAATAAATAACTATCTGGTAGATTTTCTCTTTTTTCGTTTCTTTGCTGGTTTATTAAGAGCCTTATCAGCTGCGGCAATTGCTTTGGTATAAGCAGTCAGTCGTTTTGAAGCGGCTTTTAGCTCGCCCAGCTCACTTAATAGAGTAGCGTTGCGGGCACGCACTTTGCCTAAAGCGGCCTTGGTTGATTTTAATTCTTTAGCAACAGCGGCTGCTGCTTTTCTATTAACGGTATTAGCATCTCTCTTTTGCTTAGCTGCAGCTTTTTTATTTCTTTTAGTTAATGTTGCTTTTTTCTTGAGCTGGCGTTTAACTTCAGCCTTCTGCTTTTTTGCTTCAGCTGTCTTTTTAGCCAATGCTTTAGTAGCGTTGCTACATGCTTTGCTTAGTGAATCTACTGACGCGTTGGTTGTTTTATCAAGCGCAGCTGCTTTAACAACGGGTTTTGTTTTAGCCATAATTGCTCTCTGTGAAATTAATATACGGCATCATAGCAGAGACTAAAGGTGACGGAGGGGTTATTTTTGATATTTTGGGTCAGGATATTGTGGGTCAGAGTAAAAACTCTCTATAACAAACAGATTCAGATATACTGTTGAAACTGATGACCATATTCGACCCGGTGAATTCGAATGTGCGAGGTTTAAAATTCACTAATTATTTAGAGAATATATTATGAGTAAAGGTACAGTAAAGTGGTTCGATTCGGCTAAAGGTTTTGGTTTTATTACGCCTGAAGATGGCGGTAAAGATCTTTTTGTTCATCATTCTGAAATTCAAAGTGGTGGAGATTATGCCTCTCTTAATGACGGCCAGGCGGTAGAATATGAAGTAGGCGAGGGCCAGAAAGGGCCTTGTGCAAACAAGGTTGTATCGATTTAGCAATAAACACATAAGATTAAAAATTAAAGGGGTCGGCGTGATTTACAATTAATCACTCCGATGCCTTTTTATCTTATTTTGTTGTTTGGTTCCAGGAATTTAAACAGTAGTCCAGCCGTTGCGGTTATTGATTGTCTCTGCCAGTTCACGGGCATGTTTTGTAACGGCTTTGAGTGTATCTGATCTAACCCCCGTGATTTCTGATTTTCCGCGAACAAGGGTGTAGCTATGCCATTCACCTTCCTGAAATCCTCTCGGTGGCGCTGACTTCTCAACACTTTTGAGGGTATAGCCTGGTTCATTGTTTTTTTTCATTATTTATCTGCGAAAGTGCTAACAGCCTCTGTTGTTTGTTATTTGTCAAAATCTAATGCTTCAATAATTTTGTTGAGACGTCCCTGTTTTCCTTCATCCCCGGGTTTATTCTGGTTATATTCAGCAGCTTTAATCTGCGCATCAATTTTGACGATGTATTTTCCTTATGGAAAACCGGGATCAGAATCACTACTGTCCCACAAGTTTTCATATTAACACCATCTGTGGACTGGATTGTGGCTGATCGCGCGGTGGATCACCTCGAAGCAATGCAATCAAGTCACGCTTCATAAACAAGTTCTAAAACCCGGGTCAGAAACCAGCTTCTTCTAATATTAGCGAAAGCTGGTTCTACCCCGGGATTTCGCAGGTTTTTATTTCTGGCTAAAAATCGCTAACAACATGTTTAATTAGACAGTATCCACCATACACGAGTATGATTACTGACCTTTCAAATTTCGGAGTACGAAGACGGTGGAAAAAGAAATTGAACAAGCACAGGCTATTTATCAACTTATAACAGAGTTTTTTGTTAATTACAGTTTTCAGATACTGGGCGCTATTATTGTTTTAGCGATAGGTGTGTTTGTCGCGGGAAAGATCAGCAATTACGTTTTTAAGCTCTGTGAGAAAAAACAACTGGATGTTACGCTCAGCCGTTTTATTGCCGCTACAGTAAAATTTATCATCATTGTTATGGTGGCAATAATAGCGCTTGGAAAACTGGGTATCAGTGTCACACCTTTTGTTGCGGTCATCGGTGCTATGTCTTTAGGAGCTGGTCTGGCGATGCAGGGGTTGTTGTCAAATTACGGCGCTGGTTTAAACATTATTCTTACACGTCCCTTTGTTGTTGGTGACACTATTCGAGTTCAGGGTGTTATTGGCCAGGTAAAAGAAGTGCATCTTGCGTATATCCTGCTTGCTGATGAAGACAATGTGCAAATCACCATCCCTAATAAACATATTATTGGTGAGATTATTCATAACTCTCATGCCGATACTCTGGCAGAAGAAACCGTTGGTATTGCTTACGATAGCGATACCAGTAAGGCGATTAGTGTTATCCATGATGCGTTGCTACGAACTGGAAAGGTTAGCAAAGATCGAAAACCTTTAGTGGGTATAGAAGACTTTGCTGACAGCTCAATTAATATTGGTATCCGCTTCTGGATACCAACAAGCCATTATTATGAAACTCGTTATGCCGCAAATGCCGAGATTCTTTCATCACTGCAGAAGGCAGACATAACAATACCTTTCCCGCAAAGAGAAGTACGTTTACTGGGAGAGTAAAAATAGATATAAGAGGACGTAGAGATTTAAAAATGGTAAATTACTACTCGGAAAATAATCCCTCCGCTCCTTTTTCTTCTAAAATCAGTATCTGCCCCGGGTTTTTCCAGATCAGAAATTTATGAGGTGGCAGAGTCTTGAACATGAAAGGAAATCTGGTGGTGCTAGTAAAGTGAAATACAATCGACGCCTGCAGGATACTATAAAGTCGAAGAATTCAGCGCGTAACATGAATTGTGATCGTAGACTCAAAAATAGTGAACGCCGATCTATCGATTATTCCCTACATGATGGTTCGCCTCGTCGATTAACGGTTGATAGAAGGTTGATGGTAAAAGATCGAAGAATGATTAAAGCGGCGTAGCGATTTAAAAAAAATCGATTTTTTGCGGGTAAATAATCCCTCTGTCTCCATTGCCGAACTATATTAAAGTTGTTTTAAATAGATATGGAAGTACCATAAAACAATGCTATTTTTCCCATTCCGAGCAGATATAACACTCTCTGGCATCCCCGTTTTTACTGTTTTTATTCTGATTCTGTGCCTGACCGTCTATTGGCAGCAGGCCAAAAGCGATAACAGCCTGATGGATTATACGGCTGAATTTTGCGAGAAAAAAAATAGCAGAATGGATAAAATAATCATGCGGAAAATAACAGAGACTCATCAGGGCAAAACAGGTGATATCTGCCCTTCGTTGTATCTCACTATTTTTCAATCCAGTGAACCTGAAAATAAAATTGCTGAAATTTCCAGCTTAACGACTAAATTCTCTACCAGGAACCTGCAGAAGTCGCATTTATACATCAATAAATATTTAACTAAAAACGCAGCTGAATTTAATGCAAACGCGCCAGAAAGTTTAAGTACGAATTTAAGTTATAAGCCGGAAAGTTTTAATGTTATTACAATGATTACCTCGGCTTTTGCTCACGGCAGCTGGTCACATGTCATAGGAAACCTGTTTTTCTTTTTTGCTTTTGCTGCCACCATCGAAGCCATTGTTGGACTGGTCTTTTTCCCGCTGATTGTTGTGGCTCTGGCGATAGGAACAAACGTGGTTTATTCATTGGCCGTAATGGCGTCGCCAGAAGCATTGCCAACGCTGGGTTTATCTGGTGTTGTTATGGGCGTAATGGGTTTATTTACCTATTTCATTCCCACTGCAAAGATCAGATGCTTTTTCTGGTTCTTTATTATTGTTAAACGATTTGGCGTACCTGCGTGGATTCTGGCTATGTGGTATTTTGGTTGGGATTTATATGATCTTAATAAAACGGGAACTTCGAGTGGTGTTAATTTAGTTGCACACGTTAGTGGCTTTATTCTGGGTTATCTTCTGGGGTTTTCACTGTTCAGACGGCGCAAAAAAGAAGTGCATGCAGCGATAAGAAGGGGCAGGGATAGAGCTGCGATGCAGGGAGTGTTGAAAAATTAAACCTGCTCTGAGGAACCGTGAAAACCAGTATCTACTCCCACTGCTGTCTCACAAATACTCATCAGCGAACAACACTGTCATTTCGACAGAGCCCTGTTTTTTGTGGCGACGAGACTAAATTGCCAGCAGCAATTTGAACATGCGTAAGCATGGCCCGCAAGGTGCAGGGCAGGAAGCCCATAATAAATCTGCTGTCTGGTCGCTATTTCATACATTAACGCATGAGATCTCTCCCTGAGGTCGAGATGACAAATTCGTTCTTGGGTCTGTACTGACATTTCTTGTCCAGACTCGATAAATATCCGGCTGATCACGGTTATTCAGTAGCTTGCAATCATTGGTGGCCAAATTGTGGGGCAGCAGTGTATCTACTCCTGATTTTCCACAACGCCCTTATATTTAAATACCAACAAGTTGGGAAGCATATAATTTGTGATATTATAAGTAGTACAAATCATTTAGTCTTGTTCCATATTTTTATCGCCACTAAATACGGGAAAAAGCTTCGCATCGAATGTTGTCTATGACCACCGTAAAGCCCGCATGGCATAAAATTAGCTGCGTAGTAGCACGGCAATTTTTTGTGGTTGGTCTGGTGGTGCTGAGCGTGGGTCTTGCATGCCTGGAAACCAGCGTTGACTCCCGCCTTGTTGCGCAAGATATCTATTGGGTAACGGGTGATTTTGATAACGATGATAGTCTGGACAAGCCTGCTCATGAAATTTCCCGCACAATACCCGGTGCAACAAAAACTTCTCCGGGTCATTCTGCAATAACCGATATCGCAGTTTCAAATTTGTGCCCGTTAAATTTTCACCTTCGTGGATCACCGTTACACTCTCTTTCATAGTCATAACCGCCGGTGTTATTTGAACTGGCGTTAATAACATTGCAGCAATCGCAGTACTATAGCGGTTATATATTCTGAGTTTTTTATTGGGGAGTATTTTGAGCACACTATTAAAACGCGTATTAGGCGCCATGGTATTTATTGCTGTCGGCTTGATGCTTGTGCGTGTCGTACCAACGCAGGAAATCGCATGGGTAAGCGGCATTCTGCTGTTAACGATTTATCTATTTGTGTTTGAAATTGTTGATGTTGATATTGCTGCGGTCAGCATCATGGTGCTGCTAGGTTTGATGGGCATGATCGGGCCATGGGTCGGTATTGATCAACCCTTTGTACCATCACAACATCTGTTTGATGGTTTTGCCAGTAACGCCGTTATTTCGATTATTGCGGTAATGATTATTGGTGCGGGGCTGGATAAAACCGGCTTGATGAATAAAGTTGCGAGCTTAATCCTGCGTTATGGTGGTGCTACCGAGGGTCGTATTATTCCTCTCATATCCAGCACCGTTGGTATCATTTCAAGTTTCATGCAGAATGTAGGTGCGGCTGCATTATTCCTGCCCGTAGTCAGCCGAATTTCTGCACGTTCGGGTCTGCCGTTGTCGCGGCTGTTAATGCCCATGGGCTTTTGCGCCATCCTTGGCGGTACTGTCACCATGGTGGGTTCAAGTCCCCTGATATTGCTCAACGATTTAATTATTAACTCCAATCGCACACTGCCACCCGAGCAGCAAATGCATACCTTCGACCTGTTTTCTGTCACACCTATAGGTCTGGCTTTACTGGCAGTTGGCATTGCTTATTTTATGATTGCGGGTCGTTTTGTGTTGCCAGTGGTGCACGCTAAAGGTACAAAAGCTGGTACCACGGCGGATTACTTTAAGCGAGTATATGGTCTCAGTTATCGAGTGAGAGAGCTAGTCATTCCAGCCGATAGTAAGTTAGTCGGTCAGACAGTCGATGAAATCGAAAAAGCTTACGTGGTGCGAATGGTTGGTATGAAAACCAGTAATGCTTTGAGGTTGGCACCCGGTGCCTTAGCGCGTGATGTTGAGATTGAGAAGAATGCAGTATTAGCCATCATGGCTGCCGATGACAAAATGGACAACCTGGCTGAACGTAATAATTTAAAAATAGATGATCGGCTGAAGGTATTTGGTGAGGTGCTGGCCGTCAACAAAGCCGGTATTGCTGAAGTGGTTATTCCACCGGATTCAGAATTGATTGGCAAGTCTGC
>QILK01000042.1 GCA_003233345.1 Gammaproteobacteria bacterium
GCAATCGTACCCTGCCCGGCAATCACATCTGGATCATCGTAAGGATGAACCAGAATCATTTTATTTTTCTCTGCAAGTTGCAAGGCATGGGTAGCGGCTTCGTCATAGGTATTGCCGAACAAAATTACAGTCGCACCGCGATTTTCTACCGAATTAACTTTAATGTCGGGTGTTGTATTCGGCATGATGATGGTTGCCGAGATTCCCAGCTTTTTTGCCGACAGGGCGACACCCTGAGCGTGATTCCCGGCAGAAGCAGCGATAACCCCTTGCTGTTTCTCCGCATCTGAAAGTTGCACCATTTTATTGTAGGCACCACGCAACTTAAAAGAAAAAACGTCCTGAAGATCCTCTCGTTTTAGATAAATACGATTGTCGAGTCGAGCGGATAGTAACCCTGCATAATCCAGCGGGGTTTTTCTAGCAACATCGTAAACCCGCGCTTTTAATATTCTTTCTATATAACGTTCTTTTATTGTCATTTTTAAACCAATTTTGCTGTCATCAATTTATTAATATTACCACTTGTATCTCGCCGGTGTTAATTCGACCAAGTTCCATGGTTGTAAAATAACAGCAAACCGGCAGCTAGCCAAGCTGCCATATTGATAAAATGGAAACAGGCTCATTTTGTCAAGCCTCGATAACAGACAATCAGTGTCATCACTTATTAGATAGTGACAGCACCGGTCTTGGACGGTATGATTGCCAAAAATTGTATCGTGGAGAGATGACCATGGGTAAAGTTGGAAATCAGGACGAATTAAAAAAAATAGTCGCCAAAGCGGCCATTAAATATGTCGTTGCAGACAGTATTATTGGCATTGGCACCGGTTCCACTGCCAACTATTTTATCGATGAACTAGCAACGATTAAACACAAAATTGAAGGCACCGTCGCTAGCTCACAAGCCAGCGCAGATCGTCTGAAAGGTCACGGTATACCTGTCTACGATTTAAATGCAGTCAATGAAATTTCTGTTTATATTGATGGTGCCGATGAAAGTAATAAGCACCTGCATTTAATTAAGGGCGGAGGCGGCGCATTAACACGTGAAAAAATAGTCGCCGCTGTTAGTCAAAAATTTGTCTGTATCGCCGACGAGTCCAAACTAGTCGGCACACTTGGAAAATTTCCACTGCCGGTGGAAATAATCCCAATGGCACGTAGCTATGTTGCCAGAGAGATCGTCAAACTCGGTGGCGATCCAATATGGCGCGAAAATTTTGTAACCGATAATGGCAACCAGATTCTCGATATTCACAATCTTGAAATCATCGATCCGGTTTCATTGGAAAACCAGCTGAACAATATCGTCGGCGTTGTCACCAATGGCTTATTTGCCATTCAATCCGCTAATATTCTGTTATTGGGAACGCCGGAAGGGGTTAAAACAGTGACGGCATAAGCCTATCTCGAATTTTCGCAAGTATCCCGTATTCACAACACGACTGCGTAAACATTATCAGCAATCACAGCGTAGCCCGGACTTCGCGCAGCGAACGCCGGGAAACAAAAGTGACTAAGTTTAATCCTCATTCTATTCAACAACGCCCATTGAATAGCCCGTCACAAGATTTTTTTGAGTGTTACCACTCAAAAAAACTTCTGACGGGCTATATGGGCTTTGGGTCATCGGTAAGATCACCATTCTTTTTCCCGGCGTTCGCTGCGCGAAGTCCGGGCTACGAAAAATCGAGTTACGAAAAATCAGGTTACAAAAAACCGGATTACAGACTACAGTAACACTTTTTCTATTCCTTCCCGACGGATTTTGGCGATCGATTCTTTTTGCCAATTCGAGCCTAACAGTGCATTGGCCAGTTCGACCACGATATAGTCAGTATCAAGACCCGTTGTCGGCTTATAGGCGGCAAGCCCTTGCTGACATGATGGACAGGACGTTAATAACTTGACCTGCGTTTTTTTACCCTCCTCTGCTTGCTGGAATTTCTCGACACCGGCCAATAATTCTTCCTGCTTTCTGTACCTGGCCTGCGAAGCGATATCCGGGCGACTGATACTAAAGGTTCCCGCTTCACCACAACACCTTGGCGTTTGCTTTGCAGGTTTTCCCATCAGTTTCGATACCACGTCCAATGGCGCATAGGTTTTCATCGGCGAATGACACGGATCATGATAAAGGTATTGCGTATCATTAGTGACTTGCTTAATACTGATATCGCGTTCGTATAGAAATTCATGGATATCCAGTAAACGGCAGCCGGGAAAAATTTTATCAAATTGATATTTCAGCAACTGATCCATGCACGTACCACAAGATACAATCACAGTACTGATATCAAGGTAATTCAATGTATTGGCAACACGGTGGAACAAGACCCGATTTTCGGTCGTTATCGCATTACCTTTAGCTTCGTCCCCCGAGGCGGTTTGCGGATAACCACAACATAAATACCCGGGAGGCAAAACAGTCTGTACACCGGCGTGATACAACATCGCAATCGTCGCCAGACCAACCTGGCTAAACAAGCGCTCCGAACCACAGCCGGGAAAATAAAAGACCGCTTCACTTTGGGCATCGGTTTTTTTAAGGTCACGAATAATCGGTACTGTCTTCTGATCCTCTAGCCCCAAGCTGGCACGCAACAGATATTTTGGCGTGTGCGCTGGTAATGGGTTCTGCATAAAATGCACTATCTGCGAACCTCTGCCTGGCTGTCCCGTCGTGGGTTTAGGTATCGCGCTTTTACTTGGGAAAAATAGTCTAAAAATTCGATACGCCTGTCGCTGCATGAAATAGCCATTGCGAATCAGCATCCAGCGCATCAGTTTGACCCAGAACGGATGTTTAATATTTAAAAACAATAATGACAGCCTGGCACCTAAATTGGTCTTTTTGTGTCGACTGTTTTTCAATGCTGTCCGCATCAGGATAGTGACGTCACCAAAATCAATATCTACCGGACAAGGGTTTAGACACTTGTGACAGATCGTGCAATGGTCGGCAATATCATTCATCTCGGTAAAATGCCTGACCGAGACACCTCTTCGGGTTTGCTCTTCGTATAGAAACGCTTCTATAATTAAACCCGTCGCCAATATTTTGTTTCTCGGCGAATAATTGAGATTGGCACGCGGAATATGTGTCGTACAGTCTGGCTTACACTTGCCACAGCGCAAGCAATGGCGTATCGCATCATTTAGAGCACCCAGGTCGCTTGCTTCCAGTATCAACGCCTCTTGTTGTAGCAAACGTAAAGACGGCGTATAGGCGTTCTCAAGGCCTCCCTTAGCACCTAACTTGTGCCGGTTAAACAAATGATTGGGGTCGACCTGATCTTTATAACGCGCAAAGTCTTGCTGATACTCTTTTGATAGATATTGCAGTTTGGTAATACCAATCCCATGCTCTCCCGATATCACCCCACCCATGGTCACCGCAAGTTTCATGACTCTGTCTACAATAAGCTCCGCTTCACGCATCATGGTATAGTCGTTTGAATTGACGGGTATGTTGGTATGCACATTGCCATCACCGGCATGCATATGGGTGGCAACAAATAAACGGCTGGACCTGAATTGCTGGTGTATTTTGTCAAGCTGATCGCGTAATTGCAAAAATGATTGTCCCGAATACAACTCTTTTAAGGGTTCCTCAATTGCTTTCCGATAGGAAATTCGCAAACGCCTGCTAAGCAATGCATCGATAACCGTCGTCACGGACGCCGATTTTTCTATCGATAACGCCTTCACAAGTTGTGGACAGGCATCAATACTGGAATCCAGTTGATCGAGCAAGGCCTGCCAGTTGGACTTAATATCGCTGATAAGCGCTAGTGCGGAAAGCCTTTTGTTTTCGATTATTTCCCGGTTTTCATTGCTCAGGTCCTGCTCCGCAGGTGAACCGGGTGTGTCCGCACTATGACTAAAATAGTCCTCAACTGCAGTGATTATGCGAATTTTGTTTGCGATTGAGTGTTCGATATTAATGCGTTCGATGCCCTCGCTATAATCTGCCAACCGATCCAGTGGAATAACCACATCTTCGTTAATCTTAAATGCATTAGTATGCGCCGCGATCGCGGCGGTGCGTGAGCGATCAGCCCAAAAATGTTTACGTGCATCATCGCTGACAGCGACAAAGCCCTCGGCACCACGTTTTTCTGCCAGAGCCAATACTTGCTTCACAATATTAGGTAATAACACCTTGTCATCGGCTGAGACATCGATAAGCAACACCATTTTCGGCGATTCACAACGCGCCGATTTGCTCGCGTAGTTTACCGCCTTGACATAACGTTCATCCAGGTGTTCCAGTCCAGACAGCAAAATATGTGGATGCTTATCCAGGAAATTTTTTATTTCTACAATCGCCGGAATTGCCACCCGTAAATCGCGGTTATAAAATTCGAGACAAATCGTTTGCGTATGGGCAGGTAGCTGGTGTAGCACAAATACCGCCGACGCAATCAGTCCATCACAACCTTCTTTCTGAACACCCGGAACACCGCCAAGAAATTTATTGGTAACATCTTTACCCAAACCTATCTGTCGAAACTCTTTACCCAACATGTTAATAAGCTGGGTATCCGCCTCGAGCAATTTACCTTCGGTATCAAATGAAGTAATGCGAAATGTCACCTTTTCCTGCTCGTGAATTTTACCGAAGTTATGATTTAGCCTTTCAATATTGATCCAACGGCCCTCGGCTGTCACCATTCGCCAACTCAGCAGGTTATCGAGCGTCGTTCCCCACAACACTGCTTTTTTGCCGCCGGCATTCATGGCAATATTGCCGCCGATGGTTGATGACTCCATCGAGGTCGGATCAACCGCAAATACATAACCACTACTTTCAGCCCGGTCGGCGACGGCGCGGGTAATCGCCCCGGCATCAGCACTGATAACCGCGACGGGCCTTTCTTGCTGACCTAGTGACCTTAGTTCTACCGGCCCGACACGATCGAGTTTTTCCATGTTAATTACCACTGTATTTTCTACCAGTGGCACCGCTGCGCCGGTATAACCCGTTCCACCTCCACGACCGATAACGACCAAATCTAAATTAGCACACACAGATATTATTGCTGGAAGTTCTTCGACCTTATCGGGTGAGAGCACGACACACGGATAGGCAACTCGCCAATCTGACGCATCGGTAACATGGGATACCCGTGCGATGCCGCTAAAATCGATATTGCAGGATCGTGTTACTTTTGAAAATTGACGGCGAATTTTTTTTCGCAAAGCCTTTTGCAGTGGGAACCAAGCGGCGAAACGCTCGATAGCTGATCGTGTGACTTCTACAAGCTTTAGCGCCTGGGTATTGCCATCCGCTCGATCAAAGACCTGCTGCAAACGATATTTTAACGCATGGGTCAGGGCACACAGGCGTTTATTATCCGATGACAAATCGTCCTGAATAAACGGATTTCGGTCAACAACCCACATATCACCCAATATCTCGAATAACATACGCGCAGATCGCCCAGTGCGTCTTGATGTGCGCAGCTGCTCAATAACATCCCAGATTTCAACACCCAAATAACGAATGACGATTTCACGATCTGAAAAAGACGTATAGTTATAAGGAATTTCCCTTATACGATCAGGCATATATTCAAACTCATTAATTTTAAAGGTTTAACAGAACACACTAAAGACTAGTAAAATAAATCCAAAAAGACTTCGGCATATTTTTCCAGCATAAGCATATGCGGATCTTCTTTGAGTGTATCTATAATTCGCTTAGTCGAATGGCCAATCAACCCCTCGGTACGATAGATGATTTTTTGCAACATTTCATCACTAAGCGTCGACTGCCCACCAACATGCATCCAAATCATCAGTTGTATAGCCGCTGTCGTGCTCATGCTGGCGACTAATAGCGCAGTCATATTGAATTCAGTTTTTTTATAAGGGAATTTTTTAGTGATCAATGATACTAATATATAGCGTTCGTACACTTGGCTTTTTTGCTGGCCGATATATTTTTGGTATTTTTGGATATACTCGCAAATCAATTCATATATTTTTTCAAAATGCGCATGGCTATTATCGTCCTTAACGCAAAGTGCTTCGAACTTGTCATCTATTTCAAAACCCTGAAAATCAGCTTTACGGGAAAAAATCAACATAAAAACCGAGCGCCAATATGACCCTGCCGTCACCGGGTTCGGCCTGATTTTACCTGCCTTAAAACCTGAATGAATCTGCAGAAGATCAGTCTTTACTGTTGCAAAGTATTTTTTAACCAGTGCTCTGGTATAACCTATTTTCTGCATTTCACTATGAAAACTTGAAAAAGCCTGGGTCAGGTAAAAAAGCCTGATATGCAAACCATATTTTTTTTCACGTAAAACCTCGTTCACAAACTTGCCAGTACTATATTTGATCTGAATATAAGCAGG
>QILK01000124.1 GCA_003233345.1 Gammaproteobacteria bacterium
CTTAAAACGGCTAAGATCAACTTCCATATTGCTAGCATAATGATAAAGATAATTAACGCCGGTACATTAAACATAAACTTTCTCAGGAGTTTGGTAATATTAACAATATATCGCTATTAGCTCTGGAAATTATGAAGAGTCTGTGCAATTTTTACGTAATCGAAAATTGATCGACTAATGATGTAAAAATAATATTAATATTATCGATTACCCAGAGCCCATATAGTCCGTCAGAAGTTTTTTTGAGTGGTAACACTCAAAAAAATCTTGTGACGGGCTATTCAATGGGCGTTGTTAAATAGAATGAGAATCACACTGAATCACTTTTCCCGGCGTTCGCTGCGCGAAGTCCGGGCTACTTTCTGGGTAGGCAGTTCTACGTTAACAAGGTATATAACATTCCGGTTCCAATTAATCCTAGAAAAATAGCGAAACCGCGTTTTAATTTGGCGGAGGGTAGGCGATGCGCCAGCTTGGCACCCAAAGGCGCAAACATGACACTAAGCAAACTGATACTAAATCTATTCCCGCCAATAAAAAACCCGCCATTCCCGCGACTGCTATCGGCAACCCACACGCAGCAGAAGTACCGATCGCTTTTTTTATTGGAACGTTATGCCAGCTCAAATAAGGGACAGTTAATGATCCACCACCAATACCGACCAGGCCAGATAGTAACCCAATGCCGACACCGGCAGTCGCAACCGCTGGCGCGCGTGGAAGCTGCCTATGAGCATTCATCTTCAAAGCCATTCCCATTTGCACGGCGACGGCTATTTCAAATAGCGCAAAAATAACCACCAGATAGTCTTTTGCTAGATAGTCGGCGATGACGGCAGACATGGCAGCACCAACCAGCAGCCCAGGTGCCAGAAAAATAAACGCGTTTATTACAATCGCCTGCTGTCGATAGTGGCTAAAGGCTGAAGAAATTGAGGTCAAAATAATGGTCGCTAACGAGGTTCCTATGGCGATATGCATGACCACCTGCTCACTAACACCTTGAAGCAATAGCAGATAGTACAAGGCCGGTACAATTATCAAGCCACCGCCAACACCAAATAACCCGGCGAGTAATCCGGCAACCATTCCTAACAAGGAATAATAAATATAAATTTCGGCCATCAACTGAAGACTTTTTCTTTAAGCAATCCAAATAGTTTTTGTATTAACAAACTCTTTCATCCCGTGATAGCTTAGTTCACGACCATAACCAGAGTTTTTAACGCCACCAAAGGGCAGCCTCGGATCGCTCTTGACCATGCCATTGACAAACGCCGCACCACATTGCAAACGCAACGCCACTTTTTCACCAAGTGCGGTATCCGCTGTCCACACGCTCGCGCCCAGACCAAAGCGGCTAGCGTTGGCGATACGTATTGCCTGTTCTGTATCCGCAGCGCGGATCACAATAGCAACTGGACCAAACAGTTCTTCATTATAAGCACGCACACCCGGTTTCACATTATCAATAATGGATGCCTGATAGAAAGCACCCGGAATCGCCAACGGCTCACAACCCGTCACGGCGACTGCGCCCTGTTGTAACGATTCCTGTACTTGCTCATGCAACTCATCGCGCAAATCGACACGTGCCATGGGTGCCAGCGTTGTTGATTTATCAAACGGATCGCCGGGGACCAGTGCTTCAACTGCCTGCTTGAATAGCGGCAAAAATGTCTCCGCTGCATCCCCCACCAGAATAAAGCGTTTGGCAGCAATACAACTTTGCCCTGTATTCAGGAAACGGGAAACCAGCGCCTGTTGCACGGTATTTTCCATATCAGCATCCGGCAATACGATAAACGGATCGGACCCACCAAGTTCGAGCACCGAAGGTTTTATCGCTTTACCCGCTGTTGCTGCTACCTGTTTTCCCGCCGGTTCGCTCCCGGTCAGGGTCACCGCGTGGATACGATCATCTTCGATAACATCGGCAACCATGGACGCGGGGATCATCAAAGTACGAAATATATTTTCCGGAAAATCAGCCAGTTTAAATACTTCCTCGATCGCCAGTGCACTTTGCGGAACATTGGATGCATGTTTCAATACGCAGGTATTACCGGCTGCCAATGCCGGTGCTGCAAACCGAAACACCTGCCAAAATGGATAGTTCCACGGCATCACTGCCAATACCGTTCCTAGCGGTTGATAGGCGACATAACTATTAGAGGCATCGGATTCAATCTTTTCATCGGCCAGAAACCTGGACGCATTTTCAGCATAATAATCACAAGCCGATGCACATTTCTCGACTTCGGCTTTCGCATCTTTGATTAACTTACCCATTTCCAAGCTGATAATACGTGCATAGCGATCCGCTTCACTACGCAAAACTGACGCTGCGCCGGATAATAACCCCGTTCGCTTCGCCAAGGACAATGCTGACCATGCGAGATTGGCCTGGGCACACAACGCTAATGTTTCATCCAATTGAACTTTATCCCAATAATCAAATGATTTAATTAACTCATTGTTGGCAGGATTTCTTGACTCTAAGCCCATTTTTCTCTCCTCCGTCACGGCCTGGCGCTATAAATTAACCGTGCGATATGATTTCTGTGCTATATATTAAGTGGTACAATAATATTAACGTGAAAATAAAACTGTTTTCTATCAAAAACCTGAAAAACTATGGTTAAATCTCCAGTCTCTTTCTGCATCCTCGGTGGCAGTGGCTTTGTTGGCCACCAAATAGCCGCATCCCTGTCCAGGCAAAACCATAAAATCACCGTGCTTTCACGTAACCCGGATCGAAAAAAATCAATTACCGTTCTGCCGAATGTCGAGTTAGTTCTGGCAGACTGTCATGACTTTAAAACATTGGGAAAATATTTTTCTAAATCCGATGTTGTGATCAACCTTGTCGGTATATTGAATGAAAAAGGCGACAACGGCAAAGGTTTTTATCGTGCGCATGTCGAGCTTGCTGAAAAAGTAATTGCAGCCTGCCATCAGGCAGGGGTCAGCCGATTATTACATATGAGTGCATTAAATGCTCACCCAACGGAAGCCCCCAGCTATTACTTACAGTCCAAAGGCGAAGCAGAAGAACTGATATTAAATGAGAATAGCGAAGATTTCCAGGTGACGGCATTTAGGCCCTCAGTGATATTTGGCCCACAAGACAGTTTTTTTAATCGATTTGCCCAAATACTCAAAAAAACTCCGCTGCTATTCCCACTCGCGTGCGCCCAAAGTAAACTGTCGCCCGTGTATATCGGCGATGTGGTTGAAGCCTTTATCACCTGTATCGATCGAAAATCCAGTTTTGGAAAGCGCTACGATCTATGCGGCGGTCAAATCATGACACTGAAAGAAATTGTCCAATACACAGCAAAACTAATGAAGGTGAATCGAAAAATATTTGCGATAGGCAACCTACTGTCGAAATTCGAAGCACGTATACTGGAGTTTTTCCCCGGCCAGCCTATGTCACGCGACAACTACAGGTCATTACAATGCGAGAGCACTTGCGTAGAGAATGGCCTGCTGGAACTGGGTATAACACCACACACGATAGAATCAATCGTACCCACCTATATCGCCAATGCCACCAGCCGCAACAAATATAATCGTTACCGGAAATATCACCATCAATAAAATACAACGAATGAAAAGGTTATTGAGTCAATTCAAGGATTCTATTTTCTGCGCCTGCGTCTTTGTTTAAAAACGACTTCACGCGAACCATCGATTCTATGGTTTGCTCCAAGCCTTCGCTATCGCTAACCCTGGCATACAACTCCGCCAACAAGCCCAGTGTATTAAATGTATCACGATAAACACCTCGATCCTCCATATCGATTACTATCTGTTTAAATTGATTAATCAACGCTGTTAATGCCGCTCCATCGGCCTCGCTAGCAATCATAAATTTTACTTTGGCCCACCTTGCCATCTCGCTGCTGAATACTTTTATTTTTTTAAATTCGGGTAAACATTTCTCTGCTTCATCGTAACAGCCATCATACGCGGCAATCAATGCCTTAAGTACGGATTTTCGGGTAACAAAATTACTGCCGCCGCCGTCATCGGTATCAACCCGTTTGACCTGATCTCGCGCTTTTCCATACTCACCCATTAATACCAGCGCCTGCACCCTTACGAATAGAAGCTCTGATCTGTCTTTTTCCTCTCCGGACTTAACTAGCTCGTTGTCGCAATTATTTAAAAAATCGATGCATTCCTGATAACGGCCGGCGTCGATAAGTGCGGTAGCATATTCTGCAGAAATGCAAATATAACAAGGCCAACTGGCATTAATCTTATCAAGATTTTCCTTGGCGACCTGCAAGCGCTCCTGAAAAAATCCTGGCCCATCAAAAATTGCATAGCAATTAGCGAGATCCTGCACGACACATATACTTTGTGGACAGTTTTTGTTTTCCGGACGGTGCGCAAATTCCAGTAACGAAATCGCTTCCTTGATCATGTCTTTCGGTTTGTTTCTAACCAACACATAGCTTTGTAATCGCCAGTGACGAAGAAACACCTCGACCCAGCCCAGCCCCAATTCTCTGGCACGCTGTATGCCCGAATCAATATACTGATCCAAGCGCTTGTGCCTGCCATCAACCACATCACTGGAGATGTTATCCATTATACTCAGCAGTTCTTCTTCACCCAATTCGTCCAGCACTTCTTTCTGATCGAAGACCCACTCCCAAATATCCATTATTCTGCTCCCCGATTCCGCTGCACAGGATTATTACTGCCGATTGCTTCGTGAACATTGGCGAGAGAAATCAGATTGTCGTTTAACATTTCCATCACCTCAATATTACTCTTATTCAGATTGGTATTAGACAATAAATTGGTAATGGCGAGTAAGGTGTTAGCAAGTGATTTTTGTTTTGCTGCTGGCAGTTTATCAAAAGTCTTAATAATCGCATTGCCACAATTTAAATAAACATACGATTCTGCCTCTACCTCTAACTGACGGGTGTAGGTCCGCGCCATCATTAATGCTGCACCACCAATCAATCGGTCAGATTCATCGGACTCAATACGTTTTTTTAACAAGGCATCCTGATCGAGGATCTTTACCATTGGCAACGACACCGGTTCGTAATGGCTAATCACTAAACGTGAACCTGGTTCTACAAAATTCTTCTCAAGACAATTCTTTAACCTGGAACTAACATTCGCTTCTGGAAACAAGGCATCACTGCTATCACTCGTGCCGACCGTTATCACTTCTATTCCATGTGAGTCAGCCAGCGCTCTGCAAAATGACATCACCGCAAAACGATAGCCATATACCACGGGAATACCTAAGCTTTTTGATACCAAGTATTCATAACCACTGGTTTCTTCTAATGCTACTCTGATTTTATTGTCATCACTCTTCTTTAGAATATCCTCAACGCAAAGCTCGCCTTCTGACGTCGGCAGGGTCAGATCATCTTGCATGACTGCAAATAAGTCCGGATCTGAAACTGCCGCACCCATCAAATTTTGGTTATGGACCGCTAGCAATCTTCGCCAATTATGGGGTTCATTTTTGGCGATATACGCTAACGCTTGCACGAGCTTATGTTTAATAATTTCCTTGATGCTATCGAAAACCTCATTTTGCTGTATCGATTCACGGCTGGCGGTGGGTGCCAGACTCGCGCAATCGATAATACATCCAACAAAACCTGCCCAGTTGGGCAACAGATCCTTGCATTCGTCGGTAATATGCATACTACGTACAAATATAGTCGTCACCCGGTTATCCGAAGATTCGTAGTAAGCGCCATCCTGAAACCACAGCAGACCGCTTATCTTCAATTCAGCTTCATCGTGGCTTATATCAATTGCAGTGATAGGGTCAAACGAATAGTCAAACAGCGCTGACATGGCCAACCCTGCCCTTTTAATCCTGAGTTCAGAATGATCTTTTCTACTCATACGCCAAGGCACGTCAATTCGATTAACCGGCTCCTCGCTGTCGTTCAAGAATATATCTATCGGCAATAAGCAACAATATTTCTGAATAACAAATTCAAGTATCTCTGGATCTGCAAGTTCGTAATAATTATCACTAAGGCTGATAATAATCTTGGTCCCTATCGCTATCGGGTCAATCTCTTCAATGCTATATTGCTGTCCACCACGACTAATAAATCGCCAACCTGTATTAGCTTGCTGGTAGGAAGTTGTTAGCAGTTCAACACTATCCGATACCACATAAGCGGTTAAAAACCCTAGCCCAAAGAATCCAACCGCATTTTCATTACTGGTTTGATTACGTAATTGCCGTGTATACCCGCTACCGATAGTCGCCAGATAATCGATGATTTCCTGTCGGGTTAATCCTGATCCATTATCGGTAATGGTAATGGTATTTTCGATTGAATTGGTTTCGATGGTTACTTGAGGCCTACTGTCCCACTGACTTTCCACTTGCCTTCTGATGCAAGCATCGTAAGAATTCTGAATCAACTCTCTAATGGCAACATTAGGTGTTGAATAGAGATTCTCCCCAAGCACTTCCAATAAACCTTCGAGACTCACTTGTGTATTTTTAATTTCTGTATTCATGCAATTTGTTCACGCGTTAAGCGCCTCCTGCCAGCCCGCTTATTTCATCCAGGCGAGACTATAAATTGAGGTAATAGTATTCAGTCAACGATGGGTAACAATTTTAAGGTTTATTACTCGCTGAATCAAAGTAAATAT
>QILK01000221.1 GCA_003233345.1 Gammaproteobacteria bacterium
AGTTCCTGTGGCGACCAACGCGACCACCAACGACCCTTTTGTTTTTTTCCATCATTAATATGCGTTTGCTTTATCCAGCCGATCTGGCTCAGTTTTAATATCATGCCTTTAGCCAGCGACTCCTTGAGCAGGGACATGGCCGTCGATCCAATTTGATCCTTAAGCGTATTTTTCTGACGAATCAGCAAGCGCACATCATCAACATGCCCCTGGCCAACCAGCGCACGGGCGATCGTTAGTAGATTAAATTCACTGGCTGCAACTTGATTCAACGGATTCCTCTTATTTTTTTATTTATATTTACTTAATAACGCTTTTACGCCTTGTGGCCATCCATTTACCAATAACTCGCCATCGTTAAAACGGATCTCTACTGAATTGGCACTGTTAAACTGAGGCTCCATGGGCGAATATCGATCACTCAAAAAATGCATCTGTTGATTACTGGAACCAATCCATCGTCGCTGCTGCTCTGGTTGTCCGGCGATATAAGGGCCATCCACAAGTAAATCTATACAGTCTAAAAAACGATCCGCTTCTGGATTGTTGCGTTTTTTTAACGCCCCCAGCGTATACCCTGAAAATACCATAATACTTAATTCCGTTTCTTTGATTTGCTCACATATCTGCAAACAAGCTTCTATCTGGGCAAAAGGTTCACCGCCGAGAATGGAAATACCCTCAATATCACCGGTAATTTTAATCATCTCAATGATCGAATCAATGGATACAAACTCACCGTTAGCGTCAGATAACATTTCTGGATTACAACAGCCCTTACATAAAATAGGGCAGCCCTGCACCCAAATAGCAAAACGGTTCCCTGGGCCCTCGGCGCGGGTGCTTGGTATGACTTGTCCAATTTTTATTAAATTATTCATAAAGTTAGCGCCAGACTTCAATTAACAAACGAAAATAGTAAAAACTATAATATCATATAAAAACGAACCATAATAAACGTAAACACAGACAAAATTTCGACAGCTATTATATCTGATGGAAGGGAATCATCACCAAGAAAACTTAACAACAATACAAGCTACTAAACTTCGTGCGTGACTCAAACGCAGCGCAAAGTCCGACAGGTTTTTTAAGAACGAAATGATATTCTGATAGCTCACAATTTATGCGCTATGTCCTGAAAATACTTTAAGACCCACTACGCCAGCGATAATTAAAACAATGCACAATATTCTTAAAATATCTTTGGATTCTCCGAACAATACCATTCCCAGAATCGCGACGCCTACTGTACCGATACCGGTCCATATAGCATAGGCTGTACCAACAGGAATTGTTTTCATCGCCAGTGATAGAAAGTGAAAGCTCACAACCATCGCGACTATCGTAAATGCCGAAGGCCAAACTTTGGTGAAGCCATCTGTGTACTTCAAACCTATTGCCCAGCCGCATTCAAACAGCGCCGCAATAATTAAATATACCCAAGCCATTTCTACTTCTCCGTTTTGGTTGTCTACAAGACACATAGCTTGCTATTATCGGTAGCTTTTTGATTCTATCTGGATATTTTCCGGCCACTTATTTCGCCTTGATATATGTAAATTTTTACTCACAAGTGGATCTTATAACATACTTTTTGTTTTGTTATTCAGGGTTCACAAATATTTATCTATAAGTCCGGTGGTTAATGCAATAATAAGACATGAAGTGTGATTCAGGTTAATTATTTCACCGAAATTTTTCTATCTTAAGCTTGACCTTCTCTGCTATGTTAATATAATCCTCCCGGTTACCCGAATTTTACCGTTAGTAATAGACAGTAAATTATTATTTCGGGGAATTATAAATATAATGATGGAGCAAACAATGATTAAATTTCGGACAGGCTATGTGCTATCAACAATATTGCTATTGTCTTCGTGTGTTACCCAGCACCCGCAAAACGCCAAAGAATTCAGGGTGGGAGCTGCTAAGGCACGGACAGCTGTTGTTGAGCGTTATACAGAAAATCGATCTTTTACAAAAATAGCAAATGCTATTCAGGGCAATGCTAATAAATGCCTTAGTGGGAGAGTTAGATCGGTTAGCAGTACCCGCAGTTCGGGGCCGAGCATACATGGTGGAGGTTACATGCAACATCACGTGGTCGAAACAAACTATAAACCAACGGTTGTTAGAGAGAAAGGTAGAATATCCTTGCATCTACAACAAGATCATGTTCGAGGTGTTACTAATGTCACGAAAAAGCCAAGCGGTGGCTACTATATGTTTGTTGTAGACGTAACACCCGCCGCAGGGGGTAAAAGTAACGTTGCTATTTACCGTACCAGATTTGGATTTAAGAATATCACCCGCGCTGTCAAAGGTTGGATATCCGGTTCTATTAAAGGATGCCCTGACCTGACTAAAATTTAGAATGGATTAGGTGATTTAACGATGAGACAACGTTATCTGAAAATGTTATTGCTGCTGATTTTTACCAGCGGATATTTATCTTCCTGCGCACCGGTGAAATATAATTCCAGTAAACACAGGCACAATGTTCATATCAATACGGAATCCGGCCCAAAAAAATATTTTTCCAAAGTGATTTTTGCCCTGGATGTATACCGGTTGGATTCAAGTTGTAAAAAATATTATCTGGGTCGTGTTACCTTAAAAGATGCACAGTCGTCATTAGGACTGCCGGTAAATATAAAGAGTTATCTTGTTTTTCAATTTTTTAGCAAATCTTATTTAAAAAATTCGAAAGGATCGACTAATTCAACAGCTATTATAAAGGTACGTCCATCACATCATTATTATATTACCATGACTTACAAGGAGGATATTTATAATGTTGAGATCCAGCAAAGTAAGGGTGAAAACAGTAAGAGGCGACCTTATAGATCCGATGGACATTGCTTATAATAAAACTAGCTTATATATTTGAACCCTTAAAAATAGCTTCTTGCCCTTTAGTAAGAAGCTTTTGTTCTTATATTCGAAATTGAACTTATAATTATTATTCAATTCAATAATCTTATTAGCGCTAATTAACTCACTAATTCTCTTTTTTGCTATTATACTACCGCCTATCATCCTTCTATCAATCTGCGCAACTGCGCCTACTAAAACACCGAAACACGTGCCTGAGAAAAGTCTTGATGCGAAAGAATTAGTGCGCAGTGACTCATTTACGGTAAAGGGAAAATCCTATGAACTCATTATTCAGGGATCGAGGAATAATAAAATTCCTAAATTTAAAGGCTACAAGTACGGGATCAAAGCAAAACCCTTCCAGCACAATAGCCAGCCAGTAACACTCTGCGTCACTGCGGCGAAATAAAGAAACTCACAACACCTGCTTACGTTAAAGCACGTTATCGAAAAAACAACTACCTTAACCTGAAGCAATATATGGATTAATAAAAACAATAAAATCTAATATTCATGTCAGGTTAACACTAGCCGTTATATTGTCGATAGACTGACAAGGATTTTGCGCATATATTTGGGTATCCCTATGAGAATGATTGCCAACACAATATGGAAGGGAATAGTTTACATCCTCAAAGTACCCTGGGTATTGGTAAAGCCAGGGCCTGCACGCAATAAACGTAAAAAAAGCCTAAGGCAGCGCCTGATCTACCGACTGCTGTGGACCTTTAGAATTCTGCTGATCGCTCTGGCAATCGACGCGTTATACCTACACCATATCTGGCCAAATTGGTCAAAACTACAACATGGCATCATCCCCAAATCGGCTTTTATTAAAAACTATCAGGTAGCGCGTAAAAGCAATCCGCAGTTACCACCACTGCGCTGGAACCCGGTTAGCATAAGAAAAATATCCAAGCATATGCGCCTCGCTGTCATCGTCTCTGAAGACAGCCGCTTCTTTAATCACAAGGGTATCGATGTACGAGCGCTCGCGGACGCAATCGAATATAACTTTAATAATATGGAATTCAAATACGGTGCGAGTACGATTACCCAGCAAACGGTAAAAAACCTATTTCTGAACCCGTCAAAAAATCCATTGAGAAAATGGCACGAACTGATCCTTACCATGGGTATGGAAAATAATTTACGTAAATCGCGAATATTAAATCTGTATCTGAATATCGCCGAATTCGGCAAAGGTATCTATGGCGTCGAAGCCGCCGCACGACACTACTGGCATATTTCCGCAACTGAACTGTCGGCTGTTCATGCCAGCGAACTGGCGGCAACGCTTCCCAGTCCGCAAAAACACAACCCACGAACACGTACCAAAGCGTTTATCGAGCGCGTTAAAAAAATTCGTCAGTTTATGCGCCAGTCGAGTTTACGCACCCTTGGTGCCAAGCCTTGGCGCACAAAACCAATGTCGTATTAAAATATTGGCTATCGTGTAAGCTCACTCTTAAGTTCTGCTTTACAAAATATCTGTTATTATAAAAGTCTGATACTTTAATTATCGGGGTTTTCCGAGGCACTCAAATCTGATTAACCCTGCTGGAAATAAGTTATATGGAATTTTGTGTCTGTTAAATTCCTGTAATAGTGATATTTTAAGGAGTCGTTTATAATGTTAAAAAAACTAATAATACTAATTTCGCTTATATTTGTTAGCAACAGTCTCTTGGCAGTCAGTCTCCAGAATAAAGATGAAAAGTCCTATAAAATCAGCGTCAAAAGTAACTCATCAACAATGCGGGCAACGATTAATGGTGGCACCGTCAAGGGATCAATTTGCAATAAATGCTCTGTCTCTGTAGAAGGTGTAGGCAAAGTAGAAGCTAACGGTTCAGATCAAATTATAATCAAGGACGGAAAAATCATAAAAAAGTAGTGACTGAATTTTTGCGCTAGCTGGGAATAGAGTTAGTGCGATTAAAATTTTTTAAACAAGGCTGCCGTTGCTTTGGCTTGTCTACCACTTCTATCAATTTCAAACTTTTTTTCGTTAATCAAACATAGAAAAAATTTAGAACATTTAGTGATTCTAGAAAGCGTCGCTTTAATGCTATCCACGGTAGCGCCTTAGATAATATCTTTGCAGTGGGAGATAAAGGTGCTATATACCGTTTCGTGAGTATTCCTCCCTGCTTTTACAGCAATATAAAAAGGAGAATGTATGTCAAATCATAATGGAAGTGAGATGTTGAATCACTTGCTTAAGGTTATGGAAAACTATGATTTCTTTGATATGATCGGAAAAGAAAAGACAGCGGAGTTTTTTCAGGAAATCTGGAGCCTAAAGTGGAAATACGATTGTAACGGTAGTGAAATTCTCGGAGATACTGGAGAGAGGCTGGGGATTTGCTATGAGTGCTTTAACTACGGAACCTTGGAGCACGGAGTTTGCGAAAAATGTCGTCCTGCCATGTAATAAAAATCTTCAATTTTCAGATGGTTGAATCTTTTTTCAGGTTCGACTAATTAAAATTCATAAACAATAACTATTTTTTATGACTATTTTTCTTCTTCTATAGAATATGGATTTAAAAACTGCCTTCCCCAAAACAGTTTTCTATCAATCTCGTTAAGTTGGGCTTCGTCACAGACCTTATTCCAATTTGTTTCAATAATTTCTTTTTGCTTTTCAAAAATTGTGCGCGCCTGTTTTTCTGAAAGAAGGAAATTGTACGCAGTTTCAAGGCAGGTTTTTAACCGGCTAAGATTATCATTTTTATGAATCAACATAGCCTGAGAAGCTTCGTTGCCAGCACGATTTTGTGGACATATATCATAAGCAGGTGTTAGCGTTAGCTCTTTTCCATTCCAAAAAGCGGCATGGTTACGCGCATGATCATCGGTATTGCCGCAAAGAATATTGAAGACAAGGCGAGAGAATAACTCTTTCAATGTATCCTTAGGGCCCGTAAAACGATAGCGAATTATTTCAGCTAAAGTTTCATAACTGGCATAACGCGCCATCATATCATCAAGCCCAAAAAGTGTCAGCGCGGATACCATGGATTTGCGTGTCCAGCCTTGCTTTACTTTTTCACGATCAAACCGCTCAATTAGCAACACATCTTTATTAGCGGCTGTTTCCAGCTTAACAGGTGCAACATTAAGCCCGACAAGATAAGCTAATCTCATGGCAATAAATTCGGCTTTTACGACGCTGTATAAATCTGTGCTAGAAGAAAATTTAGCGACATATTTTTTACCATCGTCCTCAATCAATGCTTTTGGGCGTGCGCCACCAATGGCTGTGCCATGGTACAAAGCTATATCAAGCTCTGGCGTAAG
>QILK01000013.1 GCA_003233345.1 Gammaproteobacteria bacterium
GCCATTACTTAACAGGCCAATTTTTAATCGCTATGCCCCGGTTACGCGATCCCAACTTTGAACATGCGGTCATTTATATCTGTGATCATAGTGAAGACGGTGCCATGGGATTAATTATCAACAAACTTCATGATGTTAAACTACAAGAATTATTAACCCAATTTGATATTCAATCCGCCCGGCCGGATATTTCCGATAAACCGATTTTTATTGGCGGCCCTGTGCAATATAACCATGGTTTTATTTTGCATGCAAACGGCGCGCAATGGGAATCCACACAACAAATTAGCGACCAAATTTCGCTAACCTATTCCCGTGACATACTCGAAGACATCGCAGCAGGCAACGGTCCAAGCGACGCATTGGTTACGCTAGGTTATTCCGGTTGGGGACAAGGCCAAATTGAGTCGGAAATCATTGATAACGCCTGGTTACATACGGACGCCGACTGCGACATCATATTTAATACCGACCATCAATTATGCTGGACCAAAGCGGTAGAAAAAATTGGAATTGATATCAATGCACTATCAAGTGATGCCGGTCATGCGTAAATTATTGCTTATACTATGAACAACCATTCCACTGCTGGCGAACGCGTTGTGCTTGCCTTCGATTTTGGTCTAAAACGTATCGGGGTGGCGATAGGCCATGAGCAAACCGGTATTGCCTCACCGCTCACCACCGTCATTGCACAAAACAACCATCCAAACTGGGAAGCAATTAATAGTTTAATCAATGAATGGAAACCAGACGCGCTCGTGCTAGGCTTACCAGTACATATGGATGGTAGCGAACATGAAATGACAATCCTGACCAGAAAATTTGGTCAGCAACTAGCAACAAATTTCCGGTTGCCTGTTTATGAAATAGACGAACGTCTTAGCTCTTATGAAGCAGAGGAACAACTCAAAAACCGTGGCAAATTACTTGGCAAAAAAACCTCCATTAATAAAAAAAATAAAAATAAAATTGATGAAATCGCAGCACAAATTATATTACAGGACTGGCTTAACCAGTGAGACCAAAATATGAGCACAAACGAAGTAGACCAACTAGTGAATATTATGGCCAAGAATCTGTCCGCGCTTATCGACAACAAGAAAATCTCAAACCCACTAATGATAGGTATTCATACGGGTGGCGTCTGGCTGGCTGAGCAATTACATAAAAAGCTCGAATTAAAAGACGCTTTGGGAACGCTCGATATTTCTTTCTATCGCGATGATTTTACGCGTATTGGTATGAACCCACAGGTCAAACCGTCAAAACTACCGCATAATGTCGACGATCGAGATATCATTCTAGTCGATGACGTGCTCTATACGGGCCGCACCATTAGGGCTGCCCTCAATGAAATTTTTGACTATGGGCGCCCAGCAAAGGTAATACTGGCCGTCCTGTTGGATCGCGGTTGCCGGGAATTACCCATGACGGCCAATATTGTCGGCAAGCAATTATCGCTAAAGACGACAGAACAGGTGAAATTAAGTGGGCCAGACCCGCTTAACTATGAGATACAAAATATCTCACCGTAAAATAATTTATAATTGACTACAACGTGATACAATAGCGCGCCGAATGTGGCTTGATATGATGGCTAAAAACTGATTATAAAAAACATTGGGGTATTATGTCGTTACAGCTTGACGAAAAAGGTAAACTAAGACACTTTTTATCCATTGATGGATTATCCCGGGAATTGTTAATCGACATTCTTGATACCGCCGAATCATTCGCCACGGTACCGGAACAGAGTGTTAAAAAAGTTCCTCTACTACGCGGAAAAACCATTGTTAATCTGTTTTTTGAAGCCAGCACCCGCACCCGCACCACTTTTGAACTCGCTGCCAAACGGCTTTCTGCTGATGTCTTAAATATTAATATCGGCGCCTCATCAACCGTCAAGGGTGAAACATTGCTGGATACCTTGCGAAACCTGCAAGCCATGCATGCTGACATGTTTGTCGTTCGTCATCAAGAAAGCGGCTCGGCGCATTTTATTGCCCGCCATGTCAAACCGTACGTCAGTATTATTAATGCTGGCGATGGCCGCCATGCTCACCCAACCCAGGCGATGCTGGATATGTTTACCATCCGACGTCATAAAAAAGAATTTGGAAAGCTATGTGTGGCTATTATCGGCGATATTTTACACTCCAGAGTAGCAAGATCACAAATAAACGCACTCAATATGCTTGGCACTGGCGAGGTCAGGGTTATTACCCCTAAAACACTGCTACCGAATGGTCACCATTCTTTGGGTGTTCAGGTACACCATGACCTGAAAACCGGACTCAAGGGTACGGATGTCATTATCATGTTACGACTACAAAACGAACGCATGTCAGGGGCCATGCTCCCCAGTGAGGCCGAATACTTTCGTTTATATGGTTTGACCGAGGAAAAACTTTGCGGCGCAAAAAGTGATGCGATTGTCATGCATCCAGGGCCCATTAATCGCGGTGTGGAAATGGATTCCCAGGTTGCTGATGGACCACGTTCGGTGATACTACAACAGGTTTCACATGGCATTGCCATTCGCATGGCGGTTATGTCTATGGCAATGCATCAAGGCACGGGTGAAGCTAAAGATTGGGGAGGCGGACCGCTTTCTCGTGGCAAAAGGGGCTCGGAAGCATAATGCGAATTCTAATTAAAAACGGCCTTGTCATCGACCCTGCCAACAATATTCACCGCCAGGAAAATATCTATATTGAAGCCGGACGAATCGTTGCACTCGGGTCAAAACCTGACGGCTTTAAACCCCAAAAAGAAATCGACGCCAGTGATAAAATTGTCTGCCCCGGTTTGGTCGACCTTTGTGCCAGAATGCGCGAACCGGGCGACGAGCAAAAGGCCGATATCACCTCGGAAACCAAAGCCGCTGCTGCCTCGGGAATTACCACCTTGTGCCACCCACCCGATACGCAACCGATCATTGATACACCAGCGGTTGCCGAGTTAATTTACCGGCAATCACAACAGGCCGGTTATGCCACGGTGTTGCCGATCGGGGCGCTAACCAAGCAATTGAATGGCCAGGAATTAAGTGAAATGGCCACACTGCAAGATGCAGGATGTATCGGTGTTGCCAATATCCGCCCCATTAATGATACCAACGTACTTCGCCGGGCACTCGAATATGCCGCGACTTTCAATATAACCGTCTTTCTAACCCCACAAGATGCGTGGCTGGCGCAGGACGGCTGTGCCCACGATGGACCGGTCGCCACACAATTAGGGTTGCCAGGAATCCCCGCTTCTGCTGAGACATCAGTGGTTGCAAAAGTAATCGCACTGGTCGAAGAAATAGGTGTGCGTGTACATTTTCTGCATCTATCAACAGCCCGGGCGGCGCAAATGATCGGCCGCGCGCAATATGATGGTCACAAAATCAGTTGTGATGTTTGCGCACACCAGTTATTTTTGACCGAGATGGATCTGGATGACTACAATAGTAACTGCCATGTTATCCCACCGTTGCGTAGCCAGCGCGATAAAGAGGGCCTGCGGGAAACCTTGAGTAAAAATATTATCAGCTGCATTACATCGGATCATCAACCGCACGAAGCCGATGCTAAAAATATGCCTTTTGGCGCTACCGAACCCGGTATCTCCAGCCTTGAAACCCTGTTGCCATTAACACTTAAACTGGTAGAAGAAGGCGTCGTATCCTTACCTAAGGCAATCGCCCGGCTGACCTCAGGGCCGGCCAAAGTACTGGGACTGGACAGTGGCACACTGACTTGCGGAGAGCAAGCTGATATTTGCATCTTCGATCCGGAAAAAATATGGACATTTAACGACAAAGACATCGTCAGCCGAGGCCATAACACGCCGTTTATCGATTGGCAGTTTAAAGGTAAGGTCACCCATACACTGCATACAGGCCGTATTGTATACGAGCAAAAGAACGAATCGAAAAAGAAAAAACATGGGTAAATCTAGTCACAGCAGTATTTTCGAAGTATCGGCCACTGTCGTTTCCCATCAACATTTTCCGGGCAAACAGCATATTTTAAAATTACAGGCGCCGGTGATTGCACAAACCGCTAAACCCGGTAATTTTGTGCATATGCAATGTGGTCCCGAACTCTTATTAAGAAGACCCCTATCCATTATGCGTGTGTCAGCCAGCCAAGGCTGGATAGAACTGCTTTACAAAGAAGTCGGCAAAGGCACACGCTTACTTGCCAATCGAAAAGAAAACGATCAGGTCGCTGTATTAGGACCCATTGGCCAGCCCTTTGAAATTCACGACGATCGTCCGCGCCGCCTGTTAATAGGTGGCGGTGTCGGGCTACCGCCCATGGTATTTCTCGCCGATACACTAAAAAATCGTGACGATATTTCTAAATCATTCGCCATACTCGGATCAGAAGTCCCTTTTCCTTTTCCAGCCATGCCGTCAAACATTATCATACCCGGCATTCCTGCGGATACGATCGCGACCATGCCGCTACTGGAAAACTGGGGTCTGGCTTGCCGTTTATGTAGCCTGCAAGGTTATTCAGGATGTTATAACGGTTATGTCACCGAACTTGCCCGACACTGGCTAGAGACACTGGATAGTGCGCAAAGAAAACAAGTTGAAATCTTCAGCTGTGGTCCGCATGCAATGCTTGAAAGTGTCGCCAAACTTTCACAAGAGTATAATATCCCCTGTCAGGTTTCGCTCGAAGAGTTTATGGCCTGCGCCGTGGGTGGTTGCGCCGGTTGTGTTGTTAAAATCAAAACCGGCGACGTGTTTTCCATGAAACGTGTATGCGTCGATGGCCCCGTCTTTGACGCGACCACCGTCTTTTATCCGTAGCCCATTGCCACCTGCTTCCTTCTGTTTCTTTCGTAGCCCGGACTTCGCGCAGCGAACGCCGGGTAAACGAACATGAGTCATTAAAGCTTCGTGTGGAATTTCTGCTGTTGAGTTGTTGCGGGGCACCCGCTGAATTTAAGATAGTTATTCTTTTTTCCCGGCGTTCGCTGCGCGAAGTCCGGGCTACTTGTTGAATTTAAGATAGCTATTCTTTTTTCCCGGCATTCGCTGCGCGAAGTCCGGGCTACTTGTGATTAGTGGGAACAAGTACCGGTATGCACATGTCCGTGTTCCAATTCGATTTTATTGGCTTCACGAATACTTTGAATGCTCACACTAAAGTGTAATCTGACACCGGCGAGAGAGTGGTTGGCATCTACCGTTACTTGCTCTGCTTCTATTTTTGTCACCGTTAGCGGAATATCACCTTGACTGGATTGCGCCTGAATTTGCATTCCCTCTGTCAAATCCGGCATCGCTTTAAACGATTCTCTGGGTATCACTTGAACCAGCTTTTCGTGTCGTTCGCCGTATCCATCTTGTGGTTCTATGATCGCATCAATTTCATCACCCACTGACTTATTTTCCAATGCCTCTTCAAGACCTTTAATGATATTTCCGGCACCATGCAGATACAATAATGGTTCAGCACCAAGCGTGGACTCCAGTTTTTCGCCTGAATCATTAGTTAACGTATAATGAATTCCAACTACCTTTTCATTCGTGATGGTCATTAGCGCCCCAAATAAATTTTAAGTTATTCTAATAATAGCGCTAATGCTTGCTCATGTCGCGTAATCTATACACCTGCCTAAAAGATTAAAAATTTTCTTTGACCGTTGCTTTCATTTTCGCGGCCTCAGCCGTGATAAGACCTTGTGCGAGCAATTGCTGTAAATGTTGATCTAGCGTTTGCATTCCCAGTCCCTGACCCGTCTGAATCGCAGAATACATTTGCGCAATTTTATCTTCCCGAATCAGGTTGCGGATCGCCAGCGTGCCTATCATTATTTCCCATGCGGCGACTCGACCGCCGCCATTTTTCTTAAGTAGTGTTTGGGCAATAACCGCGCGTAAAGACTCAGATAACATAGAGCGTACCATGCCTTTTTCCCCACCCGGAAAGACATCGATTACCCGGTCAATGGTTTTGGCAGCAGAGCTGGTATGGAGTGTTCCAAAAACCAGATGGCCGGTTTCCGCCGCCGTTAGCGCCAGACGAATGGTTTCCAGGTCTCGCAATTCACCCACCAGAATAATATCAGGATCTTCACGCAGGGCGGATCGAAGTGCTTCGCTGAAGC
>QILK01000045.1 GCA_003233345.1 Gammaproteobacteria bacterium
GACTTCGCGAAGCGAACGCCGGGAAAACCAACATCGTGACAACAACAAAGCAGGATATGACCGATGTACCTCTGATAAGAGGTTGTCGGGTTTTAGTTGAATTTAAAAAAGCTATTCTTTTTCCCCGGCGTTCGCTACGCGAAGTCCGGGCTACGGATAACACGCTTTGAATAATTTATAACAGCAGATATGAGGAGCCAGATCGATGGCAAATACAGAAATAAAGAATGCGTTTTATGCACAATCCGGTGGCGTGACTGCGGTCATTAACGCATCGGCTTGCGGGTTAATAGAAACCGCTCGCAAACACACCGATAAAATCGGCAAAGTTTATGCAGGACGTAATGGAATTATTGGTGCCTTAACCGAAGATCTAATCGACACATCGCAGGAAAGTGACAGCGATATCGCTGCGCTCAAACATACCCCCGGGGGTGCGTTTGGATCCTGCCGTCACAAGCTTAAAAGCATCGAAGAAAACGAAGCCGAATATAAACGCCTGATCGAAGTATTTGCCGCCCATAACATTGGCTACTTCTTTTATAATGGTGGCGGCGATTCCCAGGACACGGCGCATAAAGTCTCGCAAATTGGCGAAAAAATGGGGTATCCCATGACCTGCATCGGTGTCCCCAAAACCGTTGATAATGACCTGCCGATTACCGATTGCTGTCCTGGATTTGGATCCGTCGCCAAATACGTTGCCACGTCAATTCGCGAAGCCAGTTTTGATGTTGCCTCCATGGCGAAAACATCGACCAAGGTCTTTGTCATGGAAGTCATGGGGCGACACGCTGGTTGGATTGCTGCTGCCGGTGGGCTGGCCACTGAAAAAACCGGCGATGCACCGCATATTATTCTTTTTCCTGAAATTGTCTTTAATGAAGAAAAATTTCTGGCCAAAGTTAAGGATTCCGTCGAGCAATATGGCTATTGCTCTATTGTCGTTTCTGAAGGCGTTAAAAATGCTGAAGGCACGTTTTTGGCAGAAGCTGGTGGTGCCGATGCGTTTGGTCACAAGCAGCTTGGTGGGGTCGCCCCCGTGATTGCTGAACTGATCAAGGCAAAATGTGGCTATAAATATCATTGGGCAGTCGCCGACTATCTACAGCGCTCCGCGAGACATATTGCCTCTAAGACCGATGTTGATCAAGCCTATGCTTTGGGTAAAAAGGCAGTTGAGTATGCACTTGAAGGCCAAAACGCTATCATGCCAACGATTGATCGAAAAAATGATAATCCTTATGAGTGGGAAATTGGTATGGCCAAATTGGCCGATGTTGCCAACGTAGAAAAAATGATGCCAAAAGACTATATCACCAGTGATGGTTTTCATATTACCGACGCCTGTCGCACTTATTTGCAACCGTTGATTCTTGGCGAAGATTATCCGCCGTTTAAAAACGGATTACCGGACTATGTCACACTGAAAAATATCGGCGTCGACAAAAAACTAGATAGCACATTCGAAATATAACCTTGTAACCCATACTTCGCAAACGAATACCGGGAATACAAATTGAAATATAACCTTGTAACCCAAACTTCGCAAAACGAATACCGGGAATACAAATTGAAATATAACCTTGTAACCCAAACTTCGCAAAACGAATACCGGGAATACATACTGAAATATAACCTTGTAACCCAAACTTCGCAAAACGAATACCGGGAATACATACTGAAATATAACCTTGTAACCCAAACCTCGCAAAACGAATACCGGGAATACATACTGAAATATAACTGCGTAGCCCGGACTTCGCGCAGCGAACGCCGGGGAAAAAGGAATAAGATTCGAAATTCAATTAAAACAAGTGTGTGCGCAAGGTGGTCGGTCGCTAACTAAGACAGGGAAAAATAGGATGTTCGTTCTCCCGGCGTTCGCTGTGCGAAGTCCGGGCTACGGATTCACCGATTTACGGATTTACCGATTTACGAATTTACGGATTTACGGATTTACGGATTGTTCTGAGGCAAACATCATGACACTTGATAAAGCAAATGAGTTATTAAAAGTTCAGGCAGATCTCGGTGGTGGCTATAATTTAAATGCCGCCAAGCTTATTCTAAAAGAAGTGCAAAAGGAACACGGCCAACAAGCAGTTGATCAACTCATTAAACACTGCGACTCGACACTGTCTTTGGATTCCAGGCAGGTAGTCCAATAGATTGATCGTAATAAACTATTTCACCAAAAACTAATATGTATAAAAATTATCCAGATCAACCTGACTTGCCCTATTCTTAAAAAGTTTTTGTTATAAAACTTTTTACTTTCAGATAGTCTATTAATGAGCTTAAAGTACTCGGGGACTATTCTGGTATTTTTTTTATAGTCACCTATAGAAAACTAATACCAAACAACAAAAATAAATGACGCGTTTATTGTTTATTATCTTATTATCAGGAGCCTAATGTTATGACTAGCTTGCTAATCATACCCCTAATATGTGCAGTGCTTGCAATATTATACGGTGTGATATCTATCAAATGGATCACATCTAAACCCGCCGGAAACGAACGCATGCAGGAAATCGCTGCCAGTATTCAGGAAGGCGCTGCAGCTTATCTTAGCAAACAATATTTTGCAATTGGCATTGTTGGGATCATTTTATTTGGTTTGATGTTCTTAATTAATACCTGGACCGCCATCGGATTCGCCATTGGCGCGATCCTGTCTGGTATGACTGGTTTTATCGGCATGAATATTTCTGTACGCGCCAACGTGCGTACCGCACAAGCTGCCAATGACGGTCTAAATGCTGCCCTGCAAGTTGCTTTTCGTGGTGGTGCTATTACCGGCATGCTGGTTGTCGGACTGGCGCTGTTGGGCGTAGCCGGGTTCTTGTTACTCATGCATCTGGTCGGTGTTGACCTTAAAGTCTCTTTATATGCCTTGGTTGGACTTGGATTTGGCGGCTCGCTAATCTCCATTTTTGCTCGATTGGGCGGCGGTATCTTTACCAAAGGTGCGGATGTTGGTGCTGACCTGGTAGGTAAAGTTGAAGCCGGAATCCCAGAAGATGATCCTCGGAACCCAGCCGTAATCGCTGATAACGTTGGCGACAATGTCGGTGACTGCGCTGGCATGGCCGCGGATCTTTTTGAAACTTATGCCGTGACCATCATCGCTGCAATGTTACTGACGTTTTCGACTGTCACTGGTGCAACCGCAGAGGTTACGCTCAATGCAATTGTCTACCCGTTAATGTTAGGCGGCGCATCCATTATTGCTTCCATTGTCGGCGTCTTTTTTGTTAAGGCTAAAGAAGGCAAAAAGATCATGAACGCCTTATACCGGGGACTGTTTGTCGCCGGTGCAATATCAGTTGTACTGTTTTACCCTATCACCACCTGGTTACTCGGTGATTCGAGTATGAAAATTGATGGTGTTGCTACAACACCCCTAAAAATATATGGCTGTGCTTTAATTGGACTTGCTTTAACCTTTGCGATGGTTTTTATTACCGAATACTACACCGGAACTGAGTTTAAACCGGTAAGACATATCGCTGAAGCATCGACGACCGGGCATGGCACCAATGTTATCGCTGGCCTGGGTGTATCAATGAAATCCACGATGTTTCCAGTTCTGGCAGTCTGCCTGAGTATTTGGGGTTCCTTTGAATTGGCTGGTTTATACGGTATCGCCGTTGCCGCCACCGCGATGTTATCGATGACAGGTATTATTGTCGCATTGGATGCATACGGTCCGATTACCGATAATGCGGGCGGTATCGCTGAAATGGCTGATTTACCGGAAAAAATCCGTAATATTACCGACCCGCTGGATGCCGTTGGCAATACCACAAAAGCGGTTACCAAAGGTTACGCGATTGGCTCGGCGGCACTAGCGGCATTAGTGCTGTTTGCTGACTTTAAACATGGACTCGGAAAGGAAACTCAATTCCTGTTAAGTGACCCGGATGTCATTATTGGGCTATTTATTGGTGGTCTGATCCCGTTTCTGTTTGGCGCGATGGCGATGGAAGCGGTCGGTCGGGCAGCAGGCAGTATTGTTAGGGAAGTCCGACGGCAGTTTAAAGAAAAACCGGGCATCATGGATTACACCGAAAAACCGGATTATACGCAAGCCGTTGGCATGCTTACCCAAGCGGCTATTAAGGAAATGATTATTCCATCTTTGTTACCCATCGTCGTACCGATCCTGATTTATATGTGGCTGGGATGGGAAGGCCTTGCCGGGTTACTGATTGGTACTATCGTCACTGGTATTTTTGTCGCAATCTCAATGACAACCGGTGGTGGCGCTTGGGACAATGCCAAAAAGTATATTGAAGACGGCAACCACGGCGGTAAAGGTTCAGAAGCCCATAAAGCCGCTGTTACTGGCGATACGGTTGGCGACCCTTATAAAGACACTGCAGGCCCCGCGATTAATCCACTGATTAAAATTATTAATATTGTTGCATTGTTAATAGTCTTTTATGAAATTGGTATTTAATTAAAACCCTACCCGCTATGAGCCTGTATAAGCAGGCTCATTCAGAGATCAAGACTGTCTTATATAACTGAATTTTATTGTGTTTTTAGTTAGCATAAGACAAGGCTTGATCCTGTTCGCGTCCCTCCTATAATATACTCTTTGCTTTTCCGCTTGGGTCTATTATGAATCTTGATCGCGTCACCTCTGGCAATAAGCTACCAGAAGAATTTAATGTTATTATTGAAATACCCGCACACAGTGATCCGGTAAAATACGAAGTAGACAAGGAAACCGGGGCCATGTTTGTCGATCGGTTTATGAATACCTCCATGCACTATCCGTGTAACTACGGTTATGTCCCCAACACCCTGTCTGAGGATGGTGATCCGCTTGATGTATTGGTCATTGCGCCGGTCGCGCTGATTAGTGGCTCGGTTATTTGCTGCCGCCCTGTCGGGGTGCTGGATATGGTCGATGAAGCCGGACCGGATGCGAAAATCCTGGCAGCGCCAATCGACAGATTGTGTACACTTTATCGAGAAGCCAGTGAACCCGATGATCTGTCGGAAGTTCTGCTTAACCAGATCGCCCATTTTTTTCAACACTATAAAGATCTGGAACCAAATAAATGGGTAAAAATAAATGGCTGGAAAGGTTCCGCAGCCGCAAAACAGGAATTACTCAATGGTGTCGAACGATTTAATAACGCGCCTAACAAACCAAATTTTTAAATAACATTTTTATAGACTACCTAAATAGAGTTAATTAATAAAACCAATGAAATTATGCATCCTCTCAGACAGTCACGACAACCGATCCTTATTAGCCAACGCAGTCGATCAGGCAAAAACAATGGGCGCCGAAACAGTTATCCATTGCGGTGATGTTGTCGCCCCCAGCACGCTAAGCGTCCTTAAAAAATATGAAATACCCGTTCATGTCATACACGGCAACAATACCGGTGATTTATATACCATGGGCACCATAGCCAACAAACCCGATAATTTAATCTCTTACTATGGGCAAGATGCCAGATTAGATTTCGGTAACAAGCAAATTTTCGTCGTTCATTACCCACATTATGCACGCGGCATGGCATTAACCGGCGACTGGGACATCGTCTGCTGCGGCCACAGTCACAAACCAATGATCGACAAAATAAAATCCATCAAAAACAGCGAAACACTACTAATGAACCCCGGATCAGTCGCCGGCCTAGACGGCGACGCAACCTTTATCTTCGGTGACACAGAATCCATGGAATTCAAAATAATAAAATTCCAGTAGCCCGGACTTCGCAAAGCGAACGCCGGGGAAACAAACATAAATTTACTGAATCTTAGATAAAATATCTACTGCAAGTAGTTGTGGCGCTTTTGTTGAATTTTAGGCAGCCATTCTTTTCCCCGGCGTTCGCTACGCGAAGTCCGGGCTACGATAAACCAATACGATATACTATTTTGCGATTAGGTATTTTTTTCTACCCAGCGCTCGGAGTTGGCCAGTGTTTCTTTTTTCCAGAACGGCGCCCGGGATTTTAATGCTTCAATAAGATAACGGCAAGCTTCAAATGCCGCTTGTCGATGTGCCGTCCAAACAGCAATTAATACAATCGCCTCCCCCGGTTTAATTTTACCAACACGATGTA
>QILK01000183.1 GCA_003233345.1 Gammaproteobacteria bacterium
TATAAAAGAGATTCTATCTGGTGGGTAATGAGCGCCAAGAAAGAAGAAACACGATTAAAAAGGCTTGGCATATTGATTGCTTCATCTGAAGTAGGGCTAAAAATACCAACTTTGCGAAAGAAATAATAAAATAATAAAATATCAGACACCCAATTTAAATCCCTAAGTAAAACAAATCCCCATTCGTTATTTCTAGCCTTTAGGCTTATAAATATCCTATATTTTTGAGTGATTAGGAAAATGCACGATTGGTGTTCCAAAATTATTCCGAAAAGCAATTTTCACGCATAACCAGCACTAGACGTGCGCCTAGTCAACACAGTTAATCGATTAGACCGGTGTTTTAATCAGTCGCTAAGTTGGATACAGCAAACGTGCCCCACGAAAACCAAACAACCATTTCTTTTGCACCTGACGTGCAAATGTTTTTAACTTTTCAATTGGCCCTACGGCAAACTTAAACCGCTTCTGGTACGATTGAATGGTTTCCAGTATCGCCGCAGGGTTTGTGTTCAGTTGCTGCAAGATTGGTTTTACAGAATCCGGGATGACCCCTTTTTTATCATCACGAAGGGCTCTTCCCGCCCAATCGGCGAGTTCAAAATAGGTTTCCAGTTCACACGGGAGTGGGTTATTGAATTCATCCTCACTGGTGTTGATCAACGGTTGTAGGCGGGGTAGATTTGTTAAATGTTTATTCGTTTTTAGTTTTCTAATGAATCGCCTTTCGGAATTGAGCGTGGGTTTGTTTGTTTTTTGCCGGGATCTTGCCACCAAAAACAGACGCTGCTGAATAGAAGTGTAATCGGAGGTTTCTAGGCGATCACATATCCCTGCCCGAATGGGATTGAGATCGACATATAACATACAGGTTAATAAAGCGGTTTCATCCAGTAATGCCTGACAACCGAAACGACCTTCCCAGAAACGCCCTGTACATTTATCTTCAATGTTTGCTTGACGGGCAATGGATTGATTGAGATAGGCCATAAACTCACTGATGTTGTAGAGCCGTTTCTGGTAGTCAGCTACTATAATACTAACCGCTTCCAATTCATCGGGAGAGAGTTCCTCTTTTTGGTGAAAACGTTGTATTAGATCACAGCCTTTGTACAGCCTTAACCAGCGCTCAACCACCTCATGCGCTTCCCAGGACTTCGCTTTTTCTTTGTCGACTCTTAAAATTACATGATAGTGATTCGACATAATAGAATAGGCCACAACATCAATGGCAAAGGCCTCGGCTAACAACGCCAATCGATCTACTAGCCACTGTTTACGGTGGTCAAAGGACTTATTGGTTAAGCGATCTAGACCACACAAAAACGCACGACGGACACAACGTGAATAGCAGTGGTAATAAGGGGTGGTGTTTAAATCAATTTGCGTCTTTCTGGCCTGGGTCATTATTTACTCCAAAGGGATCTTTAGAATATTAATGTAACCTGAAACGAGGACTGATTAGTTTAAGACTTATATCGACAATAGTTGTGGTTTGTGTTGTACTTATGGGTGTCCTGATAACGGCTGGGCTTAAGGAATTATTTCAAGAAAGAATATAGCTGCTTATCCTCTGCTATTTTAATTGACTCATATCGAAAAAATAATACTAATAATTCTACTCCCTCCATAAAGTGGTTTAGAGGAGCAAGCTTAGCATTTATAAATTCTGGTGTTTGGGCATCTCCAGTAGTAATTATGTGTGAAATAAAAGATTGGTGGAAAATCATATTTGTTTATTTATTAGTGTTGTTTGTTCATTTTTTAGCTTACTATTGGTTGTACGATGAATACGCGATGAATAATGAAAAACAGCTCTAACAAAAACATCAGCCATTGGAAAATACGCCGGTTATGTAAGCATTAGGCGAAAACAAGGTTATTAATAAATGTTTTGGAAGCGTAAAAAGAAACCAGAATCCGAAATAAATAGGATTGTTCGAGAACTGGCCGAGTGTCTTCTTCAGCCTGGTAAGGAAATACAGTTTAATGCGAAGGCAAAAGAACTTTCAGGAAAAGTATCAATTTCTCAATTAGGTGATTTATCTAATCTGTTACACAGTCCCCCTACTGAATCCAATCTCTTTAGTACAGAAGAACATGGTTTGGGAGGTTGGCTAAGTTGTTGTCAATTTTCAATCTTCGAGCTTGTATATCATATGGGAGAGAAAGCTCTACCTTTTATTCGTTCATTTGCGTGGGGCGAGTATGATTGGACACAAGGCAACGCAATTGAGATTTTAATTAGAGTTGCTTCAGACGGCGTAAGAAGAGCAGAATTGATTGATGAAATAAAAGAAAATTACCCCAAAATAAGATATGAGGCGCAGCTATATGCAATTCAGCCGTTAATACCAAAATTGAATAAAAACAAAGAACTAAGAATGGTCTTTGAGGAACTCATGAAAATACCAGATTTCAAGGATGCATATGAAGAAATAACAGAGGAAAGCGCCTAACCACAGCATGCACGCGGACAGTCGCGCCACTTATGCCTGCCGGCGATGCAAACGTTAGAATAAAAAATGAATAACATGATGACACGCCCCTGGGAAGATATAGTTAAGACGTTTCAAGAACGTATTGAAGGCGGACTTAAAGTACAATTTATGCTGAATTTTGTAAAGGAAATAATGTCATCAAATTACGCTAGTGGGTTATATGCATGGACATCAATGCATGACATGTGCATCGTTCAAAATGCCGTAAAATACCCATACGATGGCCCAACATTAATAATTTCACCAATTTTTAATGGTACTGTGGAATTCAGATATATAGATACACATATTAAAGAAAGGCAATGGAATAGAACAGTAAATGAAAATGAACTATTTCCTACGCTTGAAAAATTTATCGAACAATTACACTGGCATGTAAATGAAAATTAGTAAAATAAATTCTAACAAAATGCTCAAGAGGGATTTCGAGAACACGCACTTTTTTTGCAAAGAATGCAAAAAACCGCCTGTTCTCGAAACCCCTTGGCTTGGCGTTATGTGCAATAAGAATGCGTGATTTTAAACATAAAATTATCTTAGAAGCTGAAAAAATAAATCAGTTACATAAAAATATTGATAAAACATTAAAAAATAGAGGCACCAACAGAGCCCCATGGGAAAAAGCGTGTAAAGAGTTTCATTCTTATACCTCGGAGCTTAATGAGCTAGTAAATAGGGTATATGAAGAATCAGAACCAAAAGATACTGATGTTATTGAATTCATCTTATCATTTTTAGAAGTTGATCCTGTCTTTTTCCGTTCTGGCTATATAAAAGAAGAAATGCTTAAAAAAATAAAAAGGGTAGAACTTACTGAGAAGCAGATATATAGATTGCGAAATGTTTTGTATAGTGCTGTTGAGAGCCGAGGCTTTAGGGAGTTTAAAGGTTATTGTAGACTTGCTCCTATAGTTACAAACAATCAGTTAAATGAATGGTTATCAAAAAAAATCAACAGTTCGGAAGGTGCTGTAAAAAGTAGAGCTAAATTAATGTTAAAGCAAATAAATGCGCAAAATAGCACATAACAAGGCGTGCAATTTGCCCCATAATCTGCTAGCTGGCGCTGGCAAGTCATGGCCAAATTCACTATAACGTTATGTGTAAAATGAATACTAAAGATGAAATTTATGGCCGTGAGTTTGACTGGTATGCCGCTGACCAAAATGGGGCGCAAGCAATATTTTTTCAGCTGGAAGCGGTGTTGTGCCTGAGACTGTTTTGATGGGATATCAGGACACCGAGTTTAGAGTAATTTCAAATTCCATCTTAGCGCTGGTTATCGACATTTTGGATGTTTCTCAGGTGTCTTTTCTGCCCTGAAAACCTCAATCCTAGTTTTCATGTCTCTAGATTTACAGCGAGTAATTAATAGACCCGTTTTAATATCGATTTTTTTATTAACAATATTATCGGGTTTGTTAAAACTGCTGATTGGTTTTTTATGTAAGGCTACGGTCATAAATTCTTGCCAGGCAGGGAAAGCAGTGGTTTCGGCCGTTTCCTTTACCCCGAGCTGGCTAACGTTGTCGAAACCAATCCAGACACCTGATATTAGCTTAGGGCTAAAACCAATATACCACGCGTCGAATTTACCGTTGCTCATTCCACCATGCCCTCTAATATCGTGCCGTATTGATAATTTTTTATTTTTCGACTTTAATTTATCGATTATCAATAGTTCAGAAACAAGGTATGCATTATCAGCTTTAATGGTAGGTTTCGCAGCTGTCCCGATTGATGCATTGTCTTTTGTATTTTGAGGGCATGATTTACAGACGCCATTATGTTTTTTGTCATAAATAGCTTTTGGACTGCCGTCGATATATTTTTCGATTCGCATGATAAAAAAAGGTTGTACTTTGTAACCGCCATTGGCGAACGCTGTATAGGCGGATATCAATTTTAATGGGGTTACTTGCAGGCTACCCATTGCCAAGGATAAATTTTCAGTCATAGTGGTTTTTGAAAATCCAAAATGTACTAAATATTTTCTAATTTTATCAATGCCGATACTTGACATGATAACGATAGGATAAGCAGGATTAGCCTTGGAAAGGGTGTCACGTAATGTGAGTGCTTTGACTGGTTTTGCGCCTTTAAATAATTTGTTATTGGTAAGTTTATTCTTGGCGATAATCGTTGCTAAAGTATAGCCATTATTTAAGGCGGCTGAGTAAATAAAAGGGAGTATCGCTAAGCCTGCTTGTCTTTTGGCTTGAGTAGAACGGTTAAATTTGCTCCTATAAAAGTCATATCCACCCACAAGCGCCGTAATAGCGCCGGTGTTTACATCGATACTTACCAGTGAACCCTGGATTCGTGGATACTGGGACAGCGACCACCGACCGTTAGTGTCTTTAGATAAATAAACAATATCACCTGTTTGCAGCACATCAGTAACTTTGTGAATTTTCGGGCCTTTGCGATCAGTGCTGATATACTTGCGTGCCCAACTAAACCGGGAAAGTGCTAAAGATACTTCTTCTTCTGAGGCGATAAAGAATTTTGCATCTTCGTCTGAAACAGAGGTTACTAACGCGGGGACTAGATTGGAATGGCTTGCGAATTCCATAAGCAATTCTGTCTTTTCTTGCGCTGACAATGTATTTAATTTGGGTAGGGATTGCCTTTTAAGTGGACCGCGATAGCCATGCCTTCGACTATAGTCGAGCAGTGTATTGCGAAGGGATGCCGTCGCTGTTTTTTGAAGATTGGGATGCAGTGTAGTATAAACAGTGTAACCATCTTCATAAACTTTATTACCATATTTTGATTTCATATGTTGGCGCACCATTTCTGCGATATGGGGCGCATCCACAGCATTGATTGTTGCGTGTCGCACTGCGCTAACTTTTTCTTTTAATGCTTGCTGGAGTTGTTCATTGTTAACAAAGCCTAGTGAATGCATCTGCTCCAAAACATATTTACGTCGTAGCAGTGCTCTTGTTGGGTTAACAATCGGGTTGTATCTGGAGGGCGCTTTTGGCAGACCTGCGATCATTGCTGTTTGCGCCAGAGTCAGGTCTTTAAGTGATTTTCCGTAATACTTGTGTGCCGCAGCAGCAACACCATAAGCGTGATTGCCCAGATATATTTTGTTTAGGTAAATTTCAAGAATCTGTTTTTTTGAATATTCTTTTTCAATTTTATATGCCAAGGACATTTCTAGTAGTTTTCGTTTATAAGATCTAGCATGTGACAAAAAAAGATTGCGGGCTACCTGCATTGTAATTGTACTGCTACCATAGTGTCTTCTACCGTTTGCAATATTAACTAATTGTCTTGCCATATTGGTATGATCTACACCCGAATGAGAAAAAAAAGTTTTATCTTCTGCTGCAATAAATGCATTAACCATTAACGCTGGAATTTTATCGTACTTAACCGGTATTCGTCTTTTTTCCCCAAATTCAGCAATAAGTTGACCATCACTACTAAAAATTCGGAGCGGAATATTAAGTTTATACTTGTGCAAATTTTTTACATCGGGTAGATCATCTGCGTCCGATACA
>QILK01000015.1 GCA_003233345.1 Gammaproteobacteria bacterium
GCATAGCTCACAGAACCCTGGTTTGATCAAAATCATTTTATTTTAAAATATTTATAAAAGTATCTCTTTGATTTTTTGATAAATTCACACCGATTCAAGAAAATATCTACATGTTTTGATCTGAGTCAAGGGAATTGCTTTAAAATACTGTATTAATGTCTCCCACTAGATCTGGTGTTAATAATAAGTCGGTGACTAATGATTCTTTCTGACCGGGTACATACGTTTGGCCAGGCCATGATTTCACGGTATGGAGAGCGTGTACATAAAATTGCGATAGACGCGGGTTTCACTTGTCCAAATCGCGATGGAAGCAAGGGCCGTAAAGGATGCACTTTTTGCAACAATACTTCATTTAGCCCAAATGGACGTCGCCCACCGTCTCTACCGATGCAAATAAAAATGGGGCGCCAAGTCATTTATCGCCGTACGCGTGCTAGAAAATATTTGGCTTATTTTCAGGCCTACACTAATACTTATGCAAATGTTAAAACACTTCAGGCGCTGTACGATGAAGCGTTAAAAATTCCTGACATAATAGGCATCGCTGTCGGCACGCGTCCTGATTGTGTACCAAAAGCGGTACTAAACCTGCTATCCGATTATCAACAACAGGGTCACGAAGTATGGCTTGAACTGGGTTTGCAATCGAGTTTTGATAATACGCTGGAAGCGGTAAACCGCGGTCATACCTATGCTGATTACATTACGGCAATGTATCATGCACATCAGCGTGGTTTACAGGTATGTACGCATTTGATTGTAGGATTACCCGGAGAAACCAAGCAGCATATCCAGATTACACTGGATCGCGTGCTCGAACTCGGCGTTGCCGGTTTGAAACTGCATCCGTTGCATGTGGTAAAAGGCACACAATTAGCCAACCAGTGGCGTCATGGAAACTATACACCGTGGACACAGCAGCAGTATGTTGATACTGCGGCTGATCTTATCGAAATGACCCCAGAACATATTTTCTATCACCGTGTTACCGCAACCGCAAACAAGGGTAGTTTGCTCGCACCAACATGGTGTCAACATAAATGGCGGGTATTAAACAACATCGAGAAGGAACTCAGACTGCGCAATTCGTCGCAAGGTAAAACCTATTACCAAGCACCTGATCGACTTAGGAAAGGAAAGTAAATTGAATAGCAAAATAAAACTCATTTGTCCTGCGGGCAACCTTCCCAGTTTGCGTGCGGCTGTCGATCAGGGCGCTGATGCCGTCTATATTGGATTCCGTAACGGTTCTAATGCCCGTAACTTTCCCGGACTGAATTTTGATAAAGCATCATCTGCTAAAGCAATCGAATATGCACACCAGTCTGGCACCAACGTTTATTTGGCACTAAACACCTACCCACAACCCAAGCAATGGGCAGTGTCGACTAATAGCATTGACATAGCAGCAGAACAAGGGTTTGATGCCATTATTATTGCAGACATCGGCCTACTCAATTACGCGCATAAACATCATCCGCAAATGCGCCTGCATCTTTCAGTACAAGGTTCTGCGACTAATTACGAAACGATAGCGTTTTACCGCGAACAGTTTAATATTCAGCGCGTGGTATTACCTCGAACTCTGTCAATTGCTCAGATAAAACGGGTAGTAGAAAACACGGAGGTTGAAGTCGAGGTGTTTGGATTCGGTGGTTTATGCGTGATGCTTGAGGGGCGGTGTGTACTCTCATCCTATGTTACTGGTCAATCGCCTAATATGAATGGTGTCTGCTCCCCCGCAAAGGCAGTGCGTTGGGAAGAAACGGGTGATGGAAAAAATTCCAGGTTAAACAATGTATTGATTGATCACTTCGCCGCTGATGATGTCGTCGGTTATCCAACGTTGTGCAAAGGACGTTTTCAAGTTGGCGGTAAACCCTATTATGCGATTGAGGAGCCATCTAGTTTAAATACGCTTGAGATACTTCCAGAGCTGGTAAATATTGGCATCAAAGCAATAAAAATAGAAGGCCGCCAACGAGGGGTGACCTATGTTAAGCAAGTGACGAGAATATTTCGCGAAGCTATCAACCGTTATTATTACAGTCCGGGAGAATTTTTGCTAGATGACTCATGGACGGAATGTCTGAACAGCTATTCGGAGGGTCAATGCCAGACCTTTGGCGCTTATCACCGGAGTTGGCAATGAAAATATCATTAGCGCCATTGCAATACTTTTGGTCAAAACAGCAGGTTTTCGATTTCTATGAGTCCCTTGTCAATACGTCAGTCGATATTGTGTATTTAGGTGAAACCGTTTGCTCAAAAAGGCGGGAGCTTAGTCTGCCCGATTGGCTGGAAATTGCCAGACTACTCCAAGATTCAGGTAAAGAAGTCGTGTTGTCGACGATGGTACTGGTCGAAGCCGAGTCTGAATTAATGACTATGCGCAAGATCATTCACAATAACGAGTTTATTATTGAGGCGAATGATATCGCAGCGATAAATTTACTGAAAAAAGGCCAACCCTTTATTATTGGTCAACACATTAATGTCTATAATCGGGAAACACTCGATTTTTTAGTGCGTTCGAGTGCTAAACGCTGGTGTGCGCCGGTAGAGCTTAGTCACAATACATTATTAGAGATAAAAAATAGGCATCCCTGGCCGATAGAGGTAGAAGTATTTAGCTTTGGAAAATTACCCCTGGCATATTCAGCACGTTGCTTTTCAGCACGAGCCAACAATAAGTGCAAAGACGAATGCGAACTACGCTGTCTCGATTATCCCGACGGTCAATTGATGCGTACGCTCGAAGGTAGCGACTTTCTAACGATCAACGGTATTCAACTACAATCTGCTAACCACTATAATTTACTTAGTTCTATTAAAGATCTATACGAACTAAATATAAGCTGTATGCGTATATCGCCTCAATTTAAAAATACAATAGAAGTGATTAATCTATTTCGACAAGTAATTGACCAAGACGCCAATCTCGTCGCCGCGCAAAAAACGATTACTGCGTATGCAGGTCAGGGGGAGTGTAACGGTTATTGGTTCGGTGATCCAGGCATGCATCGCCATATTTAAGGGGTATAAAATGAACTTAGGCTCGAATCTGATTCAACGATTTTTTTATTTGACGCCCGAAACCATTCATAATAGAGTCACCGCTGCTTTACTCAATCATATTTTGCGAGGCCAGATTTTTGCGCAACAACTCGCCGATCTAGATGAAAAAATTATTTGCATACATGTTTCAGATTTAGATAAAACTTTACTTTACCAAATAAAGAACAAATCTATTCACCCGCTTAAAAATACAAAAACAGAGATCCCTCGCAAAGGCTACCATGTAAAAATATCGAGCAATTTACAAGATTTATTTTTACTAGTGACCCGGCAGGAAGATGCCGATCGATTGTTTTTTCAAAAGCGTTTAACGATGGAAGGCGAAACTGAAACAGGTCTGTATTTGAGAAATTTAATCGAAGGTGCTGACTATAGTTGGAATACCCACTTTCAATCTACACTTGATCCAGTTCTGTCAAAACCTGCCGATTATATTTTTAAGCGACTTAATGTTGATGTTATCCTACGTAAAATTTTTTCGCAGGGATGTCTGTTTCACCCGTAAACAGAATACTCTTCGCGTGCTGATGAATAGATTTACAATTATTTAGCATAGGTAGTATTGTTGCGATGCCGCGAATAGCTATCTTAGCCTGGATGCTGAGGAAGAGGGGCCGCAACAAGGCCGCAAAGTGTTTACCCTGCAAACCCTGCCCGCCTGTGATCCAGACGAACGGTTAGCAGATGCAGTGGGTAACGTGTCTGGGTTTTCACTGCATACGGGTATTGCCACCAAAGTCCACCAACGGGATAAGTTGGAACGCTTGTGTCGTTATATCATTAGACCAGCGATATCGGAAAAGCGGTTGTCAATAACGTCCAATGAAAAAGTGTGCTATGAGTTGAAAACGCCCTGGTGTGATGGTACTACGCATGTTTTCTTCGAGCCTTTGGATTTTATTGCCCGGCTTGTTGCCCTGGTACCCAAACCCAGAGTCAACCTGACCCGGTTCCATGGTGTTTTGCCCCAACAGCAAACATCCCTGGGTGACGCCCGCCAAGCGTGGCAAAGGGTTAAGGTTAAAGTGCTGTTGGACTGACTACCTTTCAGCTGAGCTGATAGCGGCTTCCTTAGTAAAGCGGCAGGGCATCTATCGCTCCAAAGTTGGACATGGGTTGAAAAATGAGCTGACACACGGAAAGAGTGAAGCAAAAGAGGTGAAATTCAGTAAGAACGCATCATGGTCAGTGGGAAAAAGAGGGGATTGCGCATTCAATTTAGTAGAGCTTTTATTCTTCCTATATCGCCGTATAATCGTGTTGAGCCATTAGACCACTACACCTTGGTAATTACACTACTACAGGTCATGACACTACTACAAATGATCGGTTTTTTCCATAGAATTGTTTTAAGATTACAAAGCAACACTCGTTTTTTTGTAATGTTGTTCTATGTATGCTTGCTTGGTTTTTTGTTTACCAAAATTTTTTCGGAGCATACTCAAGGTCATAATCCTATCCTTAGTGTATTTGGCATTGGCATGTTTTTCGCGCTTGCCAGTCTTATTCTAGCTGGCGTCGTTTATCTGATTCGAAAGTTCACTGCTAAAGCTTTGCCCAAAATTTTAACCTATTTATTTTTTCTAAATCTAGCGGTTTTTTTGTTTATCAAAACCTTTTCCGAACAATCTCAAGGTCATGATCCTGTCCTTAGTATTTTTGGGATGGGTATGTTTTTCGCGCTTGTCGGTCGTATTCTATTTGGTGTCGTTCATCTGATTCGAGACCTCGCTTTTAAAGCTTTCACCAAGATTTTAATCTACCTATTTATTCTGAGTCTAGTGTTTTTTTTGTTTATTAAATTTTTCATTGGTGACGCAGCAGAGTACAATTCCGCGCTTAAAATAGCAGGCTTTGGTTTGATTATATCAGTCTGTGGCCTTTTTACGACTGCGTTCGTCAACATGCTTAAAGAACTATTTCACGATGCGAGAGCTAAACGTCGAATACTGTTAAACGGTATTCATACTCAAGGGGTAATCATCTCGCTTGAGAAGTGCGATATTCCTGAAGGGCCCACTTTATATCTAGGTGGGATTAAATTTTACGATCAAGAAGGTAAGCAATTTATTACTTATGAGTATGTGGGGAGTGATTATATGTGGAGTCCAGATTTTGATGGTGTAAGGGTAATTAAAGGTAATACGCGTAATGTATTATATGACCCAAAAAATCCGTATAGCTGTTTGACATCGGCCGGTGAATTTCCGAATCGTCTAGGCGCAAGTTTCACACTGGCATTCATTGCTTTGTTCATGGGCTTGATTTTAGTGTTAGGCATGCCAGTAGTGCTTTATTTTGAAATTTTCTAACTTGATGGCTTTCGCTCATAGGTGCTGTTTAAGGCAAAACTTCATTGACCAAAAGCGCTGCGCTTTCCATCATACGCGTAGCCCCACAGCTGGGACAGAAACCACGCCGTTTACAGCTAAACGCCACCAGGTGTTCAGTATACCAAGTCTCACAACACACCCGTAGGAAACCATGCTCAAGACGGCCGCATTTGAGGTACTCCTCAAATGCGCGTTGCACATAACCTGGCAAAACCGTACCCTGGGCCAGCCAGCTGGTTAATAGAAATATGCCCAAGAAGTAAATAAGCGGTGTGAAGATATGCTAGTCGATAAATGCGATCAGCATAATTTTTTACTTTAAAAGGGCAGGGGGACACCGATGACTTATCAACTTAATGAAAATTGTTGTTGTGTTTTGAATTATATATTTCCTTTTAAAGGGGTCGTTAAGTTGTTAAATCATCGGTGTCCACGAGGCGCTTATTTACTAGCCGTTGAAAGTACGGCTAAGAAAGTGGTGCCCCGCCACATCTTATACCAAGTTTTGAGCTGCTGCCGGTAACGTCAGTAGTTAAGCGTAGATAGGGAGGTTATAGGCCGTAAGCATTATTGTTGAAGTGATTGAGCCCCGTTAAATGATAACTGAGGGAAGGCTGATGAGTTGGACGCACCAGAAGGCACCATCCAATGCAACGTCATGGGTAGAAGCATTGGGCATCCCCGGGGTCGGAGAGCACGGCATGTAATCAAAGTAAATAAGTGAACGTGGGAGATCCTGGTCGTTCTTTCGGGATAAGAAAGTATTGGTCACACAAGTCTAAAAACGAGTGTATCAAGAAGACGATCAGGAAGTCAGATGGGTCGTATTAGTGATGAGTCGAGGTAACACTCCCCCTGTCACAGGGGGCCTTTAAATGCGTTTAAAATTTATAACTTTTCGCGCTTGCAGTGTGTCAATATTTAACCCTTCCAGTAACCACTGTATCTCCCTTAACTGACACTCCACCACCAATCCTTCGGTGCTCGGCCTCGCTCAAGACGTTTGTAAAGCAGACAAAACCCGTTACTATCCCAATAGAGTAGCTTGAACTTATCGCGTGCGCGATTGCGGAACACAAACACATGGGCCGATAAGGGATCAAGCGACAAGGTTTCCTGCACATAAAGCGACAGTCCATCGATTTGTT
>QILK01000140.1 GCA_003233345.1 Gammaproteobacteria bacterium
GATCGATGTTTTCAGTGCTTACCGGCCTTTTTTCCAACGCCCGTTGTACGCCCGTTCTTAATTTTTCTTCACAAAATTCCTGTCGGTCTCCGCCAGACTTAACCACCCGTGGCATCAACAGCTCCGCAGCCTCATAGGTGGTAAACCGCTCAGTACACTGTAGGCATTCACGTCTCCGACGCACCTGATTACCGTCATTCGCCAGACGCGAATCGACGACTTTGGTTTCTTGTGCGTTACAAAAAGGACAGCGCATTAGCGGGTGTTAGTACTCATAAACAGGAAAACGTTTGCAAACTTCTGTCACCTTTTCCCGGGTACTATTAATAACTGACTGATCATCAAGATTATCGATAATATCGCACATCCAGTTTGCCAGATCAGTGCTTTCTGCGGTGCCAAAACCACGCGTGGTAATGGCCGGTGTACCGATACGAATACCGCTGGTCACAAAAGGAGACTGTGGGTCATTAGGTACTGCATTCATGTTGACAGTAATATTGGCGGCCCCCAGTGCAGCGTCAACAGCTTTGCCAGTGAGTCCCTTTTCAATAAAATCTACCAGGAAAAGATGATTGTCAGTACCATTGGAGACGACCTTTAGACCGCGCTGTTTAACGACCTCAACCATGGTTTTGGCATTTTCTACGACTTGCTGCTGATATTGCTTAAAGTCAGGCTGTAAAGGCTTTGGCGGCAATAACATGCATTAACGGCCCGCCTTGAATGCCGGGAAAAATCATTGAATTCAATTTTTTCTCAATGTCCGGATTGGATTTCGCTAAAATAATTCCACCCCGCGGACCACGTAATGTTTTATGGGTGGTGCTGGTGGTAATATCAGCAATTGCAACCGGACTGGGGTAAATACCTGTCGCGATCAGTCCGGCAACATGAGCCATATCAACAAGCAAATAAGCGCCAACACTGTCGGCAATATCGCGAAATCGCTGCCAGTCAACGATACGGGAATAGGCGCTAAACCCGGCGACAATCATTTTTGGCTGATGCTCTTTTGCCATCGTTTCGACTTGCTGGTAATCTATTTCACCGGTACTCTGATCCAGACCATATTGGTAAGCATTAAATATCTTGCCAGAAAAATTGACCTTGGAACCGTGTGTCAGATGACCACCATCCGCCAGACTCATGCCCAGAATCGTATCGCCAGGCTGTAACAGTGCCAAATAGGCAGCCGCATTTGCCTGCGATCCTGAATGCGGCTGAACATTGGCATAATCAGCACCAAAAAGCGCCTTTGCCCGCTCGATTGCCAGTTTTTCAGCAATATCAACGTGTTCGCAACCGCCATAATAGCGTTTTCCCGGATAACCCTCGGCATACTTGTTGGTAAGTACCGAGCCCTGGGCCTGTAAGACACGAGGACTGGCATAATTCTCTGAAGCAATAAGTTCTATATGGGTCTCTTGTCGGATTTGCTCCTGTTCCAGCGCTTGCGCCAGCGAGTCATCAAAACCTTCTATCGTCATAGATTTGGAAAACATATCGATCCTTTACGGTCAGTTCTACGATTAGTTTCGTTCAGAAACCGGAAACAGTTATATTAAAAATTACGTGTTGCATGATACCTTAATTTATTTGCTAACGCATCCAGCAAACAATTTGATTTTAGCGGCTCAATAGCGAGCTGATAACAAAAACACAACGCAAATAGCTGCATTATCTAACCTATTTCGCTATTGTCTAAATTCACTAACAGGAGCTAATCCGCCTAATCTATGATGACTGACAACCGTAAAAGTTGTAATTTTATTGTACAACTGATGATTGGCTTTTTTTGGTCGATGCCATTAGTCGCCACGACCATCAATTTTAAATATCATATTTCAACCGACAAGGCATTAACACAAGTAACGGTTAAATTGTGTGTTGGTGATCGGGCAATTTATGGCTTACGGAGTACCAGTCGACATTCACAAAAACTGTTAACCTGGCTTTCAAAAGAGTTTCAGATGCACTTTGCGTCTGGCAATCGAATTAAATTCAAACAGGCGCTAAAAAACCAATGCATCAAATATAAAATTGACCTTGTTGCGGCAGAAAAAATGTTAGCACGATCATTAATAACCAGATTTGGTACTGATTTGCTCCTGTCACCCTCATTCTGGTTATTTTTGCCTAATAATACATCAGAAAAGGATCAGGTCAGGGCGACACTGTCGTTACCAAAAGGCATGTCTTTTTCTACCCCATGGCAAAAAATCGCTGGCGACAATGATAATAGAATTCACTACCGGATTAAAATAACACCCGACAACTGGTCATCATTACTGGCATTTGGCTATTTTAAAATCATCAAAATCAAGGCTGATAACACCAATTTACGCGTTGCGCTGATCAATGAATTGCGTTTTAAAACCGTAAACAAGATCAAACTATGGCTTCAAGCCGCAGTAAAAGCCGTTACTTCTGCCTATGGCCAATTTCCGGTTCACAATCCACAAATACTAGTAATACCAAGCAGTTCCAGTGGCCAGGCAGTCAGGTTTGGCCAAGCTTCTCAAGGCGGTGGCCACGGCATTCAATTTTATGTCAATCCCAATCGCCCAATCGAGGAGTTTCTTGATGATTGGATCGCTGCACATGAGCTAAGTCATCTGTTTTTACCTGAACTGGATCATGAAGGCACGTGGTTTTCTGAGGGTGTTGCTACCTATTATCAAAATATACTTAGGGCACGTGTCGGACAATTAAGCAAACAACAAGCTTGGCAGGAAATTTATGATGGGTTTTTGCGTGGGATGCAAGGTATGTCCTCTAAAAATTTACGCCAGGCGACCTTAAATATGTATCGTGACCACAGTTATATGCGCATATACTGGAGTGGTACGGCAATAACACTCATGGCGGATATTGAACTCAGAATTAAAACCCGTGGCCGACTAAACCTCGATAAGTTATTAAAAAAGTTCAATAATTGCTGCTCCTCCCAGATGACCGAATGGTCACTCACCGATCTTTTTAGAAAATTTGACGAACTGGCAAATGTCCCCGTCTTTATGCCCCTTTATCGTCGCTATGCGCAATCGAAGAAATTTCCGGCAACGACGGGTCTATTAACTAAATTGGGTGTTGAGGTAGTCAAGGGAAAGGTCACGCTGAAAAACGCGGCTGCGTTGAGTGAAATTCGTCGTCGCATAACAGAAAACAAAAAACCTGGCACCCCGTAACATAACAACTAGAATAAGACACAAATGTTTTATTTGAAAACTATTTCATAAACGATTACTATTTTTAAACCCACAGTTGGAACGATAAATATCGAGCGTAAGGAATATGACTAATTTCATAAAATCTGTTTTAGGAAGAAATGACCGGATTATCAATGCATCCAAACTTTGGCAACTCAGTGTCGGCGATATAGAATTCAAAGCCCGGGAGGATATAATCTGCTCGCTGGGCAGTTTTAATAGCAAGCAGACTATATGTGAAAAACATCTGCGCAACTGGTGGCAAATTACCGATCGAAACTCGATGGTTTCTACATTAGCTTGGCTTGAACAACAGGGACATTCAGCCATCTATAACAAAACCAATAACCGCAGCGCCGGTTTTGAACTTAATTTCCATTTAAAGCATCGTGACTTTCTAAAAGACCGTTCGTTGACGGCATGGGATCTTGGGCGTTTTTGCTCACTGACAAGACTGGGGCAGTTTGCCGGTTTAATCAGCGAAGAGGAATACTGGTTGTGGATGGAACATGTGGCACCAAGACTTCAAAGTACGTATAAATCTTGGAAAGAGTTTTCACAACATTATCTATTAGGTCGCAAATTTGCGCTACGATCCGAACCTGAGCAAAACACACTGCTCGCGGTCAAATTTTTACTCAAAAACCGATACAGCCCCTGGAAACTGGTTAAGTGGAAAACCGACCTGGATGAAAAATCTAATGTTCCATGGATTAGTGATAACCCCTTTTATATTAATATGAGCTTTAGCCAGGCCGATAAAGATGCCGGGCAACGAGAATATTTTGCGAAAATGGTCGCTCATGATGGTAACAATCCTTCATTGCTAAGCGCCTATGCTGTGTTTCTGGAAAAAAACCTGCAGCATTACCCGGACGCCTGTAAATATTATGATAAAGCTATTCAAAGTGGCGCCAACTTTGAAACGCCGTTTTTAAATTTATTAAATTTGCTAATCCAAAATAATGAGCAAACCTCCTCAATCAAGACACTACTGGATAAATGGATTAATCGATTTCCTGAATCGGCTGATGCGCACTATCAGTACGCGGACTGGCTGTTTGATTCCAAAGATGAAAATTACACGCTGATTGACAAGCACTACCGGCGAGCAATAGAAATAGAACCAGAACAGGAATGGCATTATGAAAGCTATGGTGAGTTTCTGGCAATCGCGCGTAGTGATTACGACAAGGCTAAAAGAATGTTTGAAAAAGCACTAGAAATCAAACCTGATTTTGAAGCCGCGTTTGAAAACCTTGAACGTGCCGAAGAAGCGTTAAGCAACCGAGTCCATTAATTCGTCGCCAAGACAGAGTAGCCCGGACTTCGCAAAGCGAACGCCGGGAAACAAAAGCGATCTACTCTAACCCTCATTCTATTCAACAACGCCCATTGAATAGCCCGTCACAAGATTTTTTTCCATCGACCAAAAATTAAATCTAATGAGCTGCTGCGTTAGCAGCACATCGGCGTAACAGTATTCGCCACTGGATATAACCCACTAACATAATCACCACCGGTATTATTGTCGTATAGGCAAATTTATAAATAGTCCATTCGTTGACTCCCACCTTAAGCAAGGTGGTATAAAGTACAATGGTAACGATATAAATCACGACAAGAACCAATAACGAATACAAAGACCAGGATCTAGCTTTTCTAAAACCGAAGGCAAGAACAATAAACATTAGGTTAAAAGCAATATGCAGAATATAAAAAGGAACACCTACTGAAGCAAGCATATTATAATTTACCAGCGCATAGGCAATCGCCAACATCATTAAATTGATCGCGATCATACCGGTTAACGTCAAAGGCGGCGGCGATAAAAACGCTTGCGCTGATCCATACTCTTCTGGCCAAAAATAAATCACAAGAAAACCGATGCTAAAGCACACCAGACTGATGACAATACCAAAAGCATACCATGGAATATTAATACTATTGGAACTAAGGCTGCCAGTGTAGGCGCCAGCGATAAACACCCAAATCACTGACACTAACAATAAAAGCAAATAGCTGATTTTGTTACTTTGCTTCGAGCCTGCGAAAAACCCAGCACAAACCAGTATAAAGACCAGTGTTGCGATACTCGCCAAACCCATTTTTAAACCTGAAAACGCCTGTAGCAAGCCAAGGCTGTTCATAATCGCACTCCTCACAGATCGAACCCGTTACTATTTTTTTAAAAACAAACAGTTAACTCGCTGTTGTTATTATTATTTGTCTGACCAAGTTAGTGTAATACGATCAAATACAGGTTTCAATCAATAAGTAACCCAAATAGAAATAGGGAAAAACAAGCACAAAACAATACCAAGTAGCCCGGGCTACAACTGTGCGGTTATAGATTCTGGCGATAATAAAGCTTGCCGAAAATTTCGGTATACAGACTGGAAAGGACTAACGCAATTAACAGGTAAAACGCATCGATATCAGGCTTGAAAATATATAACAAAGCCAATAGGGTCAAGGTCCAGACGGTAACCTTACTAACAAGTTCCAAGGTTTTGAGTCTAATCAACTCTTCACGTTCATCTTTGATTTTTTTTCCATCAAAAAAATCAAAAATAAAATAACAACCGATACTGACAAAAATAAGAATTCTTAAAAGATTAACTATGTCCATCTTCTTCTCTTTGTAAATAAAAAATATCTTCCAGCTTTTGCTCCAGCACCTTGGCGATCGTTAACGCCAACGCCACTGACGGGACAAACTTTGAATTTTCGATAGAGTTAATCGTTTGCCTGGAGCAACCCACCAATTCGGCCAAACCTTGTTGGGTCAAATTACCAAAGGTCACCCGAGCGACTTTTAATCGATTATGTAACATCATCAGTAAAGTACTGTAAACTTGACTTAATGTCAAGTTTACTTTACATTAAGTCTTACATACTTTGCAGGGGAATACTAAATGTCTGAAACATCCGATCGCAAATCCGCTAAAATGTTGTCATGGTTAAAGAATGCCAGAGCCTATTTACTGATTATTCTAACAATTGTTATCTTAAGGTCAGTGATCGCGGATCAATACCATGTACCAACAGGCTCCATGATACCCACCATTCACGTGGGCGATCGTATTTTTGTTAACAAAATGGCTTATCGACTACGCATACCGCTGACCAGTA
>QILK01000054.1 GCA_003233345.1 Gammaproteobacteria bacterium
ATGCTTTGAGGATATTATCTCGCTGCAATACACGTTCGAACAGGTTGTCGCTAAAGGCTGGCTTCGAGTCACGACGCTGAGTCACATCATCACCAGTCGGCGTTTGTGTATTCAAGTGTGACAAGGCTCCTCCTTTATTCCAAATGTTCAGGCCTTCACCGTGTCCCAACCATTACGATGGGCGTTGGGCTACTATGCCGTCTGCTGACTTCTGCTTAATTACGATGTGAATTGCTTCACAACGTGCTATCGGTTTTCATCTGTTTCGCTCATGCAGAGCGATGAATCCTGCATGCCAAGGCTTGTTCGACCAGTGGCCTCACTGGTTGTTTACCGATCGCCTGTTAAGCAGATCTCCCCAGATAAGAACATGAACTTTCTCCGCACGGCTGCATCATTTACGGTGGCTGTTAGATCACATGGCTTCGATGTCTTGTGCCATCTCGCCTCCAGCCTACGCCTCAGATGATGTTCTTGTTCATCAGCTCGCAGATTTGCATCCGGCTTCCTTCAGACCGACCCTCGCGGGTTAGCCCTTGCCATTTGCTAGTAGTTATCGTCTAATCACAACATGGTTTTCGACGGTGACCTTCCTACAGAGGACTTTCACCTCATTAGTTCATGCCCATGCTGGGCGTACACAAGACAATTCGAGAAGGACGCCGCACAGAGCGCGGCGCCTCCCAAGTGTGACGTTAGGCGCTCACTATATGAAAGATCGACATCAAATATTAGACGACAAGAGCTTTTGGATCACACTTGAGTTCAAGATGTCTGGGCGTCTGTCCGAATCATCGGACAAGGAAGCAAGAAAGTATTGGATTGATGGATTTATCCCACAATTCATAACTGATACTAATACTGGGGCGAACGTGGAAGGTGATATTTGGGTTGCTGAAGGACAAAAACGTCAAGTCAAATGTCGATTTTTAACCAAAGTTCCTCAGAAACTCCTTTATCGCAAGATACGAGATTTCGATTACCAGATTGTTACTCTAGATGTTGAGAGGAAATACGTGGAATTAAACATTAAACAACGGAAGCCGAACAATGCCGCCTAACAAAAAGTTAAACCTGACATATTTTTCAATGCGCCTTTTTGTGGTTTCGCTACGCTAAATATTACCACAAAAGACGCATTGAAAAATATCCAGGTCAACTAGACGTTATAACTCATGAAAGAATATCGGGTAACAAAATACAATCCGAATAACCGGGACTCAAAGGGTTCGTATTTGGCAGAAGAATGGACTTCAATCTCTGATGTTGGCAAAAGTATCACAAAAAGTGAATATGAAGAAATTGAAAATGCATATATCGGTAAGGATGTGAAGGATCTCCGGAGTCATCAGGCTGTGGCATGTACAAAGAGATGCAACCAAGAACTTGGGAGCCCCATCAAGGCTCTGACAAGGCTCTGATAGGAAGCGATCGAAGGAGACTGAAATGCTAGAGACACGAAGCACAGCGGAGACGGGTTACGGTCTCACCGCTGCCTACTATTTTTCATTCCATTGAGTTACGCAGGGCGACTAGATATTCATCGGTTAACCTTAGTCTGGCATTATTCAACGTTAAATTAGAGAAATATCTAGAACCAGTTTTAAACCTTCGTTTAATTCTTGCCTCTGGCTGGTACTCAACTTACCTGTCTTTTCTGTTAGATAGGATTTTTCCAGGGTGATTATCTGCGATACATTTACAACAGATTCTTTTTTTAGGCCAATACTTCTAGTTGCGCCTAACTTTATATTTCCAGGCGCTTTAGCAAGATTAAGATTTGAGGTTATCACTGCAACGATAACTGTTTTTATCTTGCTTTTATTAAAATCATCTGATTGAACAATGACTACCGGCCTTCTATAGCCTGGCTCTGAACCTCTTGGCTCGTCAAGATCTGCCCACCAGATCTCTCCTTTTTTGAAATTCATCCTTTACCATTCTTCCTTGTCAATTGACTTCATTTGAGCTCTTTTGAACCCGGTTTCTAATTCCTGATTTTCCATGCCGTCATATATTTCATTAAGTAAATCAGTGATTTTTTGGTTTTTATGCTTTTCGATATAACTTGAAATTGCACGTACATATAACTCACTCCTAGACAAACCAAGTCTTTTAGCTAATCTTTCGGCAGTTTTAAACACGGGGTCAGGTATTGATATTGCTGTTTTCATAATAATTAGTATAACTAAAGTTATACCGATGTCAATAATGAAGAGTTAAAATATCAGACACTCAATTTAAATTCTTAAGTAAAACAGATCACTATTCGTTATTCCTACCCTTTAGGTTTATAAATGAATTTATAGGACACGCATAAATTCGGCGAGCTAATAGGGGCTGAAGTCAGGCCGAACTATAAAATGAGTCAGATCTGGCTGGCCTGATAATCATTTAAAGATAAAAGTGGGTGTCTCATATATTTATGTAATCACTACTACAACTTCCGTGCAAAGGGTTTTTAGCTTTAAAGTGTTAATGTAACCTGAAACGTGAACGGATTAGTTTAAGACTTGTAGCAGAGTAATGATGGCTTGTGTTGTACTTATGGGTGTCCTAGAATACTTATATACAATAGGAGAAATTAAATGGCAATTCCGATACCATTAGAAAGTATGTCAGTGGAAGAAAAATTACAGATGATGGAATCTATCTGGGATGATTTGTGCCGCAAGTCAGAAAGCATAACCTCCCCACCTTGGCATAAGAAGGTTCTAAGTGAACGGGAAGAAGGCATAGAAAATGGAGAGGAAAAATTCGAAGATTGGGAAACTGCTAAGAATAATATTAAAAAAGATATTTCGTGAAAATAAAAATTCTTTCTTCGGCAAGCCAAGATTTAATTGACGGTTATTATTTCTACGAGAAGCAGTCGGATGGAGTTGGCGCATACTTTCTGGACACACTTTTTTCAGACATTGATTCTCTGGTCATTAATGCAAGTATACATCCAATCCATTTTGAAAAATATCAGCGCTTACTATCAAAGAGATTCCCGTTTGCAGTGTACTACCGTGTAGAAAAGGAAGCAGTGAGCATATATGCTGTTCTTGATTGCCGAAGAAACCCAGCGTGGATAAGGAAGAAACTGCGTTAAAAATATAACAAGTCGTTCAAAATTAACGGCGTAAAAAGACGCGCCGCAGTTTGACTCTAGCGTTAGCTGCTAAGGGAAATTATGGACACATTGGGATCAGTAAAAAAGAACTCAAATCTTTATCAAGCTCGCTCTGAAGAATAAGAAAATTATTGAGCTCGGCACCGCTAACCAAAGTTAGTATTCAAGAGCCCACATGGAGCTAATAGGATTCCCCGCCTGCATAGACCAAGAGTGTATCAATATTTTCCAGTATTTAGCTTTTCGTTATTTTCAGTGATAACAATCGCTTGATAGTCATTTTGGCGGATTTTCAGGATTCCATTCAGTGCTCTTGCTGGTAAAATCATAAAGCTGTATTGTAGTATTAAAAGGTACTACTTAGTAATAACAGGATTTTAGAATGGCTACTTCCGTCAAGCTTGATGATGATTTAAAAAACCGAATCCAACACCTTGCTGATTTACGGCAACGCTCAGCTCATTGGATCATGTGCAAAGCGATCCGCGACTATGTTGAGCGCGAAGAAGCCAAAGAAGATTTTAAACAGGAAGCCTTGGCGTCCTGGACAGCCTATCAGGAAACCGGGCGACACTTGACAGGCCAGGAAGTACGCGACTGGCTTAAGACCTGGGGAACAGATAACGAAAAAGATATCCCCGAGTGCCACGAGTAATAATCACAGAAGGTGCAGTGCTAGGATTGGAACGCTGTCGGCGGTTCCTCGTTGAAAAAAATCCACATGCTTCGATGCGTGCCGGTCTGGCAATTGAATGTCAATTTGCGCTTCTGGAAACAGAGCCTGAATTAGGCAGACCGCTTGATGAACTGCTGGAATTTCGTGAGTTGATCATTCCATTCGAAGACTCTGGTTATGTGGCGCTTTATCGTCACGAAGTCAAGCTCAACTCTGTGTATATACTTGCCTTCCGGCATCAAAAAGAAGCTGGTTACTGAGAAAAAGGTCGCTCATTAGTCCCGCAATCTAAAGCATTATTTCAGTGTCACGAACGAAAATTTGAGATATTCTGGGTTTATTTACACTGAAATTCGCATATTGCGTCTAATTGTGCGTTTGCTTAAAATCTTTGGGGGAAAATCTTTGGGGACACCCTTAAATCTAAAGCCCCATCACGGGCCGAACACAGTCCTACTTCACGTTAATTCCCAGGATATCCCGTTAATTTTTTCCAAAAATCCCATATTAGTTACTATAGCTTATCGATTATTGTTTCAATCAGATTTTGAGAAAATTCTTTAGCATCGTACTCCATATTATAAGTGGTTGGTAAAAAAGGATGTATATCATTTAGAAAGGAATCATCTTGTAGTTTATTTTTCAGATTTACTAAAAAAGGTTTTTTAGATATGGACAAGCCTTGCTGTTCAACGTATTTTTTAAATCCATAAATAATTTTATCTATGTCTATGCTTGGTAATTGTTTAAAAACGATATAAAAATCGAATAAATCACGACCCTTTTTACGCTGATACAGTGCGCGTAATTTAGTCGCCATCAACTCTTCTATGCAATACGTTTTTACAGCCGATTGTCCGCTATACCAACGACTTTCCATTAACAAAGGATATGAGTGTATTCCATATAACTGGAAATGTTCACGAGTATTAATCTCTATTTTTAGCTTTAATGGAACAGGGTCTGGCGGTTCGCTATTAAACCGATAAGTAAGGGTTACCATTCCTTTACTAATTTTTCGCTTGGGCTCTCCTAGCCATGATTTTAACGTTTCCCTTATTGCGTCAATTATTGGTCCAATTGGTTCTGAACTAATTTGAACACAATCAATATCTTCACTATAACGCGCGACTTCATTTAGGAATATTTTATTTAGGGCGGTACCTCCTCGGAAAAGGAGTTTACTTGATATAAATTCGTCATTGTAGAGATCAATTAGTGCACGTGTAATCACTAAATCTTGCTCTACCTGGTGATCAAAAATCCAAGGTGAGATCGACCGCCATTGTGTTATATACGCTCTAGGTATCAATATCTAGCTCCAACCTTTCATTAATATCTAATTTCCATTTTTTGTTTCGCTCTAATGTAGGCGCTTTAAGATCAGGTCTTAGTGACACATATTTTGTTACATGTGCCTGGATCCATTTGCTGAGGGGACCAGTCAATGAATCATTACCGACATAATCTAATATATATCCGAGACGTTGCGCGGTTGCAATCCCAGCCCTCTGGGCACACTCTACGATTTGGTTAGAATTCAACTGTTCCTGAAGTTCAGATAGTACAGTGGCGATATGATTAAAATACCCCGCATGTTTATAATAACCCACGAGATCAACAACAACTTGTTCGGGTAGCGCTACTTTATAGTAACCCGTTTGTGTATTACGATCTTTTATCGATCGACTAACTATATCGCTTACAGTATAAAAACCAATCGTTTGGTCACAGGTAATAATATCTCTACGGTGTTTCTCGGACATTACTTGAAGTCTTTGTGGTTGCTGGTGCCCTGCGCCATAGATTGACGCAGCACTTAGCAGGCTAATATAATATTTAGCATCCAAAAAAGTCATTAGATCATCGATATACCAAATTGGCGGTACACTCGATTTTGAATATTCGAGGGGCACAATGAAATAAAATCCGCGGACGGGTTTAACAATACGCCCTTTTTTCTCCAACCGATGAGCAGCCCTGGTAAAGGTTTCAGCTGATATCGTGGTATTGGAAAGGATTGAGTGGCGCGTAAAGGTATATTGTCCGTTACTTTGAAGCGAATCAATATGCTTAGAAAGTGGGATGGAATTAGCACTAGAATCGTCAATCATTGTCATAATATAGCATAATATGTCTACTTATGAAGTAATATGACGATTTAAAGTAGCAATAGATCGAGGACGCAGTCATTTTTAACAAACAACATTAAGACCCCAATTTAAATCCCGAAGTAAAATAGAACATAACTTATTATTTGTGCCTTTTTGGCCGAATGGGATTGAGATCGACATACAACATACAGGTTAATAGAGCGATTTCATCCAGTAATGCCTGACAACCGAAACGACCTTCCCAGAAACGTCCGCTACAGTCGTCCTTAATGTTAGCCTGACGGACGATGGTTTGATTGAGATAGGCCATAAACTCGCTGATGTTATACAGATGTTTCTAGTAGTCAGCCACCCTAATACTAACCGCCTCCAGTTCATCGGGAGCAAGTTCTTCTTTTCGGTGAAAACGTTGGATAGGAAGGAGCCCATCTTTATTCTTTATTCAAAGGCTTTTTTTAATAATCGTTGATTTTTTATCAATGCTGCTTTGACTTGTTGGAAAGATGGATATTTGCCATGTTTTGCTTCAAAGCGGTTTTGGGCTTGGTCAAATGCATCAATAATCTCTTCTGATAACCGTGTAATAGTGGTGTTAAATAACTTAAATGATGTATTGCATTCGTCTGCAAGCTGTTCCCAATGTTTACGTCTTATATTATGAACACTAGTTTCGCCACCAATTGATAGAGCTAAGTCATGATTAAATACATGACTTGGCCATGCATGAATCGCAATAAGATCATAGAAGGGGCTTAGACATGTTGTGTGATCTTGCCCATATAAAAAGGAAAGATTTTTTGCATGTGCGTCAGAGTTACCGACTAGATAATTAAATACCTGCCACTGGATAAGTCTGGGTATGTCTTTGAGTGGTTGTGTTGAATGTTCCCGTATTAGATTTAAACACGCTGCAAAGGAAGGGCCGCCTTCATGTTCATACTTGCTTCCGCTTGACTGCCCACTGGCCTGGCAGAAATCTTCTTGATGTAGTCGAGTTAGTCTATTATCAGTTTGTACGCGATCATAACGTTTACTCAGCGTGAAAGATTCA
>QILK01000055.1 GCA_003233345.1 Gammaproteobacteria bacterium
CAAAAACAAGTGGAACGGGTTTTTTATCCAGGTTTGCCCTCGCATCCCCAGCACCAACTGGCCTGCCAGCAAATGAGTGGTTTTGGCGGGATCGTTTCCTTTGAACTCAAGGGCGGGAAAGACAAAGCCTGGCAATTGATTGACAATACAAAATTATTGTCAATCACCGCGAACCTTGGTGATACGAAAACGACGATTACCCATCCTGCAACCACTACACACGGTCGCTTGAGTGATGAAGAACGCGCGGCGGCGGGCATTAGCGATGGGCTTATACGCATTGCCGTTGGCCTTGAAGACCTAAATGATATTAAAAAGGATATAGTACTGGATGGGCGATAGCGTGACACGGATCATTGTGACAATAAATTTGCAAAATTTTTGGCAAAGGTGGGTGCTACTGCTTTTGCTTTCCATGGTCATCGCCAACCCAGTCGCCTATGCAAAAAAAACAGTTTCGGCGCTGACATTTAATCTTCTTTATGATTCCGTACACAGCAAACAGTCTATGAATTTGATTAAAAAACTTTCATCCGATATTGTTTGCCTAACGGAATTGACGCCGGTATTTTCCAGAAAGTTTACCAAAAAATTTTCTCGCCTCTACCAATATAGAGCCTTTTATGCCAAGCGTGGTACTTGGGGTATCGGTATTGCTTCGCGATATCCTATTGTTAAATCAAAAATTTTTCCAATAAAACCACACCGGATACCCGGTGTCGAAGCAGTTATAAAAATAGGCAAGCACCAACTTCTGGTGAGTTGTGTGCATTTGTTTCCGCCCGGCGCTAAACGTAAAAAATCGGACAGCCTATGGGCAAGCATAAAAAAAAATACCCAGCTGCGGGTATACCAGGTAAAATATTTACAGCGGAAATACCGCTATTGGAAAAAATCCATTTTGTTGCTCGGTGATATGAATGAAAGCAGAAGTGGGCGGGCGATGAAATTTCTACTTAAAAGTGGCTATCAGCATGCGTGTCAAATGGCGAGTAAAACCCGGTGCGGGGCAACCTATCCTGGGGCGACCAGCCGTTTGCCTGCGGTTATTGAGATTGATCATATCCTCGGTCGCAAGCTGGAGTTTGTCTCGGCGCGGGTAGTCAAGGGCGGTGGCTCAGATCACTATCCAGTCACGGCAAAATTTATAATTAGATAACAATGGGGTAGGCATGAGTTTAGAAAAAAATTTATTTGCGCTTGCCAAGGTTTGCATCGACACGCCGGACCCTGATGATAAAATTAATTTGGTTAACGAACTGCTTGCGCAATGGTTTTTAAAAAATCTTGATTGCGATAGCAGTAAGCCAGTCATTAGTATTCCTGCGCCTGGCCGGCCGAGTACGCCAGCGCTAGTCGCATTTATTGCCACACCCGCCCGCCGGCTTGGGGATAAAAATGGAAAGGCAGCTTTTATTCATGCGATAGCCCATATTGAGTTTAACGCGATAAACCTGGCGATGGATGCCGTGTACCGTTTTCGGGGGCTACCCGAGAGTTTCTATTCAAACTGGTTAAAGGTCGCAGTCGAAGAGGGTAGACATTTTAAGCTGCTGTCGGATCGACTACAATCGCTTGGATTCCAATACGGCGATTTTAATGCGCACAATGGCTTATGGGAAATGGCCATGTTGACCGAGCACAGTTTACTCGAACGAATGGCGTTGGTACCGAGATTGCTCGAAGCGCGGGGACTCGATGTAACGCCAAAAATGATCCAAAGGCTTAAATCGCTTGGTGATTTGCAAACCGTGTCAATACTGGAAACCATCCTTAATGAGGAAATAGGCCATGTATCCATTGGTACACGGTGGTACAATTATGCTTGTGAAAAGCAGGGCGTGGATCCAGAATTGACGTTTGTTGAGTTGCTGGAAAAACATCACAAAATACCGTTGCCCGGCCCTTTAAACAGCGATGCCAGATTATTGGCGGGCTTTTCCCAAGACGAACTTAATTTATTGTTAAAAACGGAATAAGATAGAATGCTAGCTATAAAAAAAATGCGGATACTTTTTTGCCTGACGATGGCTTTGTCTGTTCAGGTTATGAGCGAGGACAAAGGCAAAATGCTCGACGCGGGTATTGTCGTCTATCAGGAAAACGAAAAAGGGGTGGAGTCGTATCAAACCCGTTTGATCGTAACAAGCGATTATTTGCGTAGCGATGATGGTAAAGACAAAGGTGACTACACTTTAATTGACCGTAAAAAAAATATTATTTATAACGTTTCTCACGATGAGAAAACCGTTCTTGTGATCAAGGGATCCAAGGTCACAACCACGTTGGCAGATGCTTCAACTAAGCCGGTAGAGAAAAAGCTGGATAAATCGATAGATCCTAAAGCGCCTTTGATTGAAGGTAATAAAGTAACGCATTTAAAAGCGACCATTAATGGAAAAATCTGCCGACAGTATTTACTGGTACCCAAAGTGATGCCGGATATGGTTGCCGCACTTAAAAGCCAGCGTAAAATATTAGCAGGGCAGCATTCTCGATTATTGGGAAAAACACCAAAGGATTATCGTGATCCCTGTTTTGTTGTTTATAATATTATTGATCATTCGCACCACCTAAATCACGGACTCGTTGTTCAGGAATGGAATGACAAAGGCAAACGCAAGCAACTCACGCATTACGAAAAAAAGAAAAAAATATCAGCCAACCTATTTTTGCTACCAAAAGGCTACAAACATTACCAGATAGGTGACCTAGGACGTAAGTAGCCCAGACTTCGCGCAGCGAACGCCGGGAAAGCAAAAACGATTAGGCCTAATCCTCGTTCTATTCAACAACGCCCCGTGAATAGCCCGACACAAGTTTTTGTGAGTGTTGCCATTCAAAAAAATTCTGATGGGTTATAGGGGTTTTGGGCAATTGGTGAGATCAATATTCTTTCCCCGGCGTTCGCTGCGCGAAGTCCGGGCTACGTTGTAGTTATCATGTTTCCCCCCGGCGTTTTCTGTGTGATGTTCGGGTTATGGAAACGGTTGTCAGGGTTCGATTATTTTCATTTGATAGCCTTTGCTGCTGACTTCGAGATAATTACCATTCTCGTGCCAGTCTCCCAGTACGATACGTTGACAATTTTCACCGTCTATCACAACAGAGTGTTGCTTCATTCTGTGGGTATGGCCGTGAATCATTGTCGAGACATGATGTTTTTTGAATTCGGTTGTTACCGCCGCTTCGTTGACATCCATGATCGAATCCGGATTGTTTTTAGTCGCTTCCAGGCTGTAGTGGCGCGCCTGTTTGGCAATTTCCCGTCTTTCATCGAGTGTTTTTGACATGAGTTCCACGCGCATCGCATCTGACCGCACATATTCACGGATAGCTTGATATTTAAGGTCGTCTGTACACAGGCTGTCGCCATGCATTAGTAATATCGAATTATTAAAGAGATTGATGCAAGTGGGATCATCCAGGCGCTTGCATCCACTGGCTTTCTCGAACACAGTACCGATAAGAAAGTCACGATTGCCGCGCATGATATAAAGATTGATACCTTTATCAGCCGTTTCTCGCAACTTGTTGATGATGGATTGATTAAATTCGTTCTCATCATCATCGCCGATCCAGACCTCAAACAGATCGCCGAGAATATATAATTCGCTCGCCTGGCTTGCTGTTTTGTCAAGAAAGTCGAAAAACAGATCGACGATTATCGGCCGTGTTGCATCCAGGTGCAAATCAGAAATAAACAAACTAGGTTGTGACAATGAATTGCTCAGCTTACTTTGCTTATCGAATCGATTACCACATCTTCTTCCGGTACATCCTGATGCATACCCTGTGTGGAAGTTTTGACCTTGGCGATAGTGTCAATCACCTCTATTCCGTCAATGACCTTACCAAAAACACAATATCCCCAGCCGTTGCCAGACTCACTGGTAAAATCTAAAGAACTATTGCCCTTAACATTAATAAAAAATTGGCAGGTCGCCGAATGCGGGTCATTGGTTCTGGCCATGGCAATACTGCCGTACTCGTTTTTAAGCCCGTTATTGGCTTCATTCGGAATAGATTCCTTGGCACTTTTTTTCTTTAATCCCGGTTCAAAACCACCGCCCTGAATCATAAACCCCGGTATGACCCGGTGAAATACCGTGCCAACAAAAAAATCTGAATCTACGTATTCAGCAAAATTTGCGACTGTTTTTGGCGCATTGTCTGGATATAGCTCAAGTGTGAAGTTGCCAAGATTTGTTGCGATTTCATATTGCATTAATAGTTCCTTATTAGAGAATGTTAAGTTTACAAATCAAATACGTATTTTAGTAGATATTTTATTGCCGGGTATTATACACTGTTTTCTTTTGTTCGCATGATCGAAATATGTGCAATTTGGACTGCACCAATGTTAGTCAGGTATTCAGATCGTTAGGAAAATAGACTATAATCAGTCGCTTGGTATTATTACCTTTTTAATTAATAACGGATAGCGTATAAATTATGAAAACCAGATTTGCACCCAGCCCGACCGGCCATATTCACTTGGGAAATGTAAGAACCGCGCTATTTAACTGGCTGGCGGCTCATTCTGCTCAGGGGACTTTTTTGTTGCGAATAGAGGATACCGATCAGGAGCGCAGCGAAGACCAGTATCGGCAAGCGTTAATGGATGATTTACGTTGGCTGGGCTTGCAGTGGGATGAAGGCCCGGAAACAGAGGGTGATTTAGGTCCCTATTTGCAGTCCCAGCGCGAGAAGCTGTATCACGATTATTTTGTCAAACTGATAGAACAGCAGGTGGCCTATCCGTGTTTTTGTACGGAGGAGGCGCTAAAAGTTTCGCGCAAATTACAAAAAGCCTCAGGTTTGCCGCCGAAATATGCGGGTACCTGTCTAGGATTATCCGCAGAGGAAATTGAAGCCAAGAAACAGCAAGGCATACCGGCGACATTAAGATTTAGAGTAGCCAATGAGGGTAAAATAGCCTTTACCGATTTGGTGCGCGGTAAGCAGGAATTTTCCTGCAAGGATATTGGCGATTTTATCATTCGTCGATCAGATGGGTCGCCGTCATTTTTCTTTAGCAATGCCATCGACGACGCATTGATGAAGGTCACGCATGTGTTACGTGGTGAAGACCATTTAACCAATACACCTCGACAACAACTGATTCTTGAGGCGCTGGGTTTGACCATGGCAGATTATGCGCACATATCGTTAGTGGTTGGCGCCAATGGTACCCCGTTGTCAAAGCGACATGGCTCCAAAAGTGTTCAGGAATTAAGAGAGCAGGGTTTTTTACCCGCTGCGGTCATCAACTATCTGGCTCGACTCGGGCATCATTTTGAAAACGAAGCTTATATGAACCCGGAAGATTTAGCCGCCGCATTTTCGATTGAAAGGCTGGGAAAAGCACCCGCGAGGTATCAACTCGAACAGCTAATGTACTGGCAACACGAAGCGATAATGCATGCCGATGATCAGTCACTATGGCACTGGATGAGCAAGGTTGAAAAAGACGAATTAAAAGTCGATGCGTTTGTACCGGCCGATATGACCATTGAGTTTGTGCGTATGATACGCGAAAATCTGATGATGCCTGAAGACGCTATCAATTGGGCGGGTAATCTGTTTACTGAATCAGGACTCTATGAGCAGACGGCACTCTGAAAAAGGTTTTTTTCAACAAGCCATTTTGTGTCTGGAAAAAATTGACGAAAATGATTTTAAGGAATTTACTGACGCGGTTAGCGCCGCGACTGGTTGCAAGGGTAAGCCGTTATTTATGTCGCTCAGGGCCGCGCTTAGCGGTGAAGTTCATGGCGAGGGCTGGACCAGTGAGTGGAAACGAGGGCCGCAATTAGCCGCACTGTGGGATTTTTTAGGGGCGAAAAGAATTATGCGCCGACTGGTGTTAGCTGAATCTAATTGTGATTGAAGGTATAATTGTGATTGAGGGTATAAAAGATAAAAACTATGTTGGAAATATATAACAGTTTATTTTTAAGCCTATTGAAGAGGGTAAGGTGAAAATGTATGTGTGCGGCTTAACCGTATACGATTACTGTCATCTAGGACACGCGCGTTTTCTTGTTGTATTCGACCTTGTTGTTAGATATTTTCGTGCGATTGGTTACCAGGTAACTTATGTCAGAAACATTACCGATATTGATGACAAGATTATTACCCGCGCACAAGAGAACAATGAGGAAATTGACGCATTGACAGATCGTTTTATTAAAGCAATGCACGAAGATTGTCAGAAATTAAATGTTGCTGCCCCTGATATTGAACCACGGGCAACAAAATCGATGGATGATATTATCAAGATGATTTCCGGGTTGGAAAAAAAAGGTTACAGCTATACGGCCAGTAGTGGCGATGTTTATTATGAGGTCAACAAGTTTGACGATTATGGCAAATTATCCGGTCGTAAGCTCGAGGATCAAATACAGGGAAAACGTGTAGAAGTCGTCCGGGAGAAAAAAAGTCCCGAAGATTTTATTCTATGGAAAATGGCCAAGCCGGGTGAGCCAAATTGGGATTCGCCCTGGGGCAAGGGCAGACCCGGTTGGCATATCGAGTGCTCGGCGATGTCGACAAGCTGTCTCGGTGAGCACTTTGATATCCATGGCGGCGGCATGGATCTAAAATTTCCACATCATGAAAATGAAATTGCACAAACCGAAGCCTATACCGGAAAAATAGCCGTTAACTACTGGATACATAATGGTTTTGTCAACGTTATTAATGACGAGACAGATGAAGAAGAAAAAATGTCAAAGTCGCTAAATAATTTTTTTACCGTCCGCGATATTCTTAAATTATATCAGGCTGAAGAAATCAGGTTTTTTATTTTAAACAGTCATTACCGTAGTCCACTTAATTATTCAAAGGATAGTCTGGAGAATGGCAAGGCTGCACTAACAACACTCTATACCGCTTTGCGCGATGTTAATATTAACAGTGACTATCGCTATCTCCCTGATTCAGGAGACGAGTATGACAGCCGCTTTCGACTAGCACTGGATGATGACTTTAATACCGTCGGTGCTATCGCGGTATTGTTTGATATTGCGCATAAACTCAATCGTAGTAAGCAAGAAGCTGAATTGGAAACCGCATCCAGGTTGGCAGCCCAGTTAATCGGGTTAGGATTAATACTAGGTTTATTGCAAACTTCGGCAGAAACATTCTTACAGCAAGGTGTAGAATCAACAGATGGTTTATCAGCGTCAGAAATTGATGCGCTAATACAAGAACGGAATCAAGCGCGTTCCGATAAAAATTTCGAGCAGGCCGACAAAATTCGCCAACAGCTAGACGATCTAGGGGTCATACTAGAAGATAACCCCAATGGTACAAGCTGGAGAAAATAGTAGCCCGGACTTCGCGCAGCGAACGCCGGGAAAAAAACACGGTCACAATAACAAAGTAAAATATATCAGGCATATGTCTAACAAAAGGTCGTAAAATTTCAGTAGAATTTAAGCGAGTTGTTCTCCCCCGGCGTTCGCTGCACGAAGTCCGGGTTACAAAACAGGCGGTTATATATGTTATTTAGAGTTGCCAAAATTTTTTTATATTTATTACTCCTGATAAATTTTACCGCAACAGCGATTGAAGTTTCATCGATGAAGGAAGACAAAGGACATGTTTTCAGTTGGAATAAGTTTGCCCGGGATTTATTAGTGTTACATAAAAAGCAGATTGAAAATCGCGAAGTTGAAGTTAAAAAATCAATCGGCGGATATGTAGTTTTTAAAAATTTTTATAAAGAAGAACTGTATTACGATAAAAAATCAAAAAAATTATTGAGCAAACTTCAATGGGAAAGAAAAAATCCGAAATTGATACATTCGATAGAAGTCTATGTGCGTGATAAAAAAGGCCGGGTATTACGCGACTATTCTGCCTCCTATTTACCCCAATACCGAAATGCCCCAGCACAAACGCTAATTAACTTTCACGGTTATGGTGGCAAGATGCATGGGTTTAGGCAATTTGATGTAAGTGCTGACTTGATTTACGAGAAGTGTGAAGGCACCTTCAAGGGGAAAAAAGTGACTATCCGCATGTTTGAGGACATGCTGTATAACGGTGGACCGGAAACTGAAAAACTAATGAAGTCCGGGCCTTATAAAGCTTGCTTTAGCAAAGTGCCTAAAAAAATCAAGAAAGGAATGATCCCGTATTGATGGTTTATCCTTAATCCTTATCAGCAGCGCCCTTTACATCCGCGAGTCAGAAGTTTTTTTCAGTGCAGACAACTGGGGTTGTAATGACGCTGAAAAAAACTTCTGACTCGCGGATGACAGGCTTCCACTAAATTCAGCAAAAACCCAAAATCTCTCAAAAAAAACAACGTAGCCCGGACTTCGCGTAGCGAACGCCGGGAAAAAAGAATAACCCGCTTAAATTCAATTAAAATCCTATCCCCTAGTCAGAGAGAACATCTGGCATACCCTACTTTGTTGTTGTGACCGTGTTTGTTTTCCCGGCGTTCGCTGCGCGAAGTCCGGGCTACGTAGAAAGAACGGACTTCTGAAAAAGGATAATTACCCTGAATAAAAATCATTTATGAAATAGTCGGGTTAGCCTATTTTCCATTTCCAATGATCTTTTTTAATGCGCCACTAAGTTCGGCTCTAGCCCGTTCAGCAGGCCTAACATTAAATGGCCCCCCAGTAAATCGCTTAACACGCATATCGGCTAAAACGGCGCCGGATTTTACCGAAAGCGCTCTAA
>QILK01000255.1 GCA_003233345.1 Gammaproteobacteria bacterium
GAATTCCGGGGACACAATACTTAATTATTGACATCATAGGCTAGATAATTCATATTTTACAATATGGCAAGGATAGCGAGAGTCGTGGTACCGGGAATACCTCATCATGTGACACAACGTGGTGTTCGAAGAATGGAAACATTCTTTGATGAAGAGGATTATGAAAACTATCTCTCATTGATGCGAGAATGGTGTTTGTTATCTGGCATTGAAATATGGGCGTACTGCCTGATGCCGAACCCTGTTCACCTAATCGCGGTACCTGAGAGTGAAGGCAGCCTTGCCCGCGGGATAGGAGAAGCTCATCGACGTTATACGCGCTATATGAATTTCAAACAATCATGGAAAGGCTATCTTTGGCAGGGGCGTTTTGCCTCATTCCCAATGGATGAAACCTATCTACAGGCAGCAACTCGATATATTGAATTGAACCCAGTGCGCGCAAAAATGGTGAAAAAAGCAGAACATCACCGCTGGAGTAGCGCCAGGGCACATATTGAGGGAAAGGACGATTGTCTGGTGAAAGTTCAACCCATGCTTGATCGTGTAGATAACTGGGCAGGGTTTCTGGCTAGTGACGATAAGGCTCTTTACGAAAAAATGAGAATGCATGAACGAACTGGCAGGCCTTTGGGCCACGACAGTTTTGTTGAGAAGCTCTCGTCTCTCCTTGGTCGAGAACTTGGTAGAAGAAAGCCGGGTCCGAAGCAGAAGGATAATTAAGTATTGTGTCCCCAGAACTGGTGCCCAGAACTTTGTGATCTCGTGCCGCAAGTTATCTCAAGCGTTATGCATTAATAATGTCGATTTTGGGTATTTAAGATAAACATTATGCTTTCAATTCTTCTAAATTATTTAGAACAAGCAGTAAAATTAAGGTGGTTATTTATTACCATCCCTGCAGTACTAGGAATTATAATTCTATTTATAGGTTTTATTTTGTTACCAGACAGGCCTAGTAAATTTTTTTTAGATAGCCCACCGCTACTGGAAATGAATCTAGTAACTTACTGCGCCAATGAGAAATCAAAATCAGGTGAATATACAGGAAAGAGAGTTTGGATTGACTCACTTATAGGAAGAGGTGCAAAAGTATATTTAACTCGAACGGGTGAAACTGAATTCCAGATGCTAGTGGACATATATGGGCTAATAGGAAAGAAAAGAGAGATATTTTCATCGATATCCAACATGTCAAAAATATATTTTTCTGATAAAAAGATAGATGACGTTATTTCGTCGGATACGAACCCGCTACCGGGGTCGATAAATCACTATTGCGAAAAGATTAGAATCATTGTTAATCCTAGAGATTCAATGAAAGTATCATTATCAGGCGAGCTATGGATTGACTATAAAGCTGGTAATGATGCAGGAACAATTGTATTAAGAAAACCTGAATTATCTTCAGAATCAATCTCTGACTTTAAAATGTTGCTAATTAAAGAAAGGGACGCAGAAAGTGGGTTCGAGATCAAGTTACCAGAAACAAATTCGGACAATCTGCCGCCAAGGATTATTGGAATTAGATTCAAAATTGAATGTAAAAAATGCTCGCGAGGTAATAAAGCTTTAACGGATATTGCTATGTCACTGTTTCTAATGAAGCGCGGAGGGGGGGAGTTGCTTGGACAATATCACTTTTTGCCGGTACATGCTGTGGCAAACGAGCAATATATTCCAACTGTATGGGATGGAAGGAAGAAAGGTACAGTTTCTGAGCAACACAGTGATGGATACGACATGATACTGTCTACAGAGTTGCTTGCCACCACATTGTATAGTACTTGGCTAGATTATGATGCCGATAGAAAAACAACCGGCAGATATACCATGGCTGGAGTAATCATAGGTCTCGGATTGACATTAATGATCGAAGCAATTATTGCAGCGCTGTATCATATATTTTACATTAGAGAGAATAGAAACAATACATAACAAAAGGGAAAGGGGTCGGTGTGATCTTACCCCGTTTTTTCGGACACTCGCTTCTCAGTTGTCACCGACCCCTTTCTTGCAAAAAGTATTGGGAGTGATTAGTTTCTAGCCGAAAAAATCGGAAAAACTTAGGGAGGTTCACTACGTTCCCTTTTTCCTCCCAATCGTTATATGTCAGAGGAGAAAAATAATGGCAGGTAGATATCCCGATAAAATCAAGACGCTGCCGCTTTACGATGGGCGTTTTGATGCCTATAAACTCGAAGCAAAAGAGAGTGATGTGTTATTTGCTTCATATCCGGCGGGCACAGTTATTCCCGAGCACGTCCACGGCACCGATAACTATGGCGTAATTACCCGCGGCGAACTGATTCTGACAATGAATGGTAATATTAGCCGTTATCGCGTTGGGGATTGGTATGAAGTCCCTGCTGGAACCAGGCATGCTGCTGAATTTGAACAGGAAACAGATGAGATAGAGTTCTGGTTTAAGTGATTAAGCTGCAACAGGAAAAAATTGTAGATGATTTTCTTCAATACGAATCCAGTGAATCAAGTTGATCGTTGAGTATTGAATTTGTGCTAAACGCCGAGAAAGAATTTGTATCTTATGTAGTTGAACTTATGCAATCAGTTGGCCCTGTGTGTGCAAAAAGTATGTTTGGTGGTCATGGCGTATTTCTTGAGGGCCTGATGTTTGGCCTGGTTGCGGATAGCGTTCTCTACTTGAAGGTAGATAAAGAGATAGAGAACGAGTTCAGGGAAAAAGGACTTGAAGCATTTACCTACAACAAAAAAGGAAAAGAATTTAAAATGGCTTATTACCAGGCACCTGAAGAATCTTTAGAAGATGCAGAAGAGATGAATGTTTGGGCTAACAAGGCGTATGGTGCGGCATTAAGATCTGCATCTGGCAAACGAGCCAGGAAGAAAAAACGCTGAGCATGTAAATGTTGAATGTTTAAAGAAACGGGGAAAGATCAGTGACAAATGACAATCATTCAACATCGTAAATAGTTCTCAGTTGTCACCGACCCCTTTCTTCCTACCGCTCGCAATGACATAGCATTGCACTTTTGACGCTTAAGGCAGTGCCATTCCCTCTGCCATTCGGGACGTAGCGATTTAATAATGATCAACTATTGGTTAAAAAATAATCGCTACGTCCTCTTTTTACGCACGTTCCCTTTTTACGCAATATTGAACCGCGATACTAACCTGCACTATAAATCTCTAAAGGCGTTTTGAAAGCCAGTCGTTTTCTCGGCCTTGAATAATCGGGGGCAGGCCACGGTTTTCTTCGTAAAATAAACCGTAAGCTCCAATTGTCCCCAATTATTTCAGGCTTAAAATATGACTGGGATGATAGTGTCGCGGCCACTAATGTTTTAAACTAATCATTGTCATGCAGTATGAAAGGAAACGATTACATGAATGAATATTGGAGAAGGTTTTCCGCTATATATTTGCTATTAATGACTATGCCAGTACATGCCGCTGGTTTGTCCGAATTCGTTGGTAACTGGAAAGGTAGTTTTAATGATGCTAGTGTTGATAAGCTCCACACAATTGAGTTGGGTCTGTGGTTAACATCTAAAAAAATGCTCTCCGGTGTCGCTGTCTATTTAGAGAATGGATGTATGGCTCAGGTTGATCAATTTAGCTTTAAAGATAATACGTTAACTTTGATTGAACGCAAGGGTATTTGTGAAGGTATCAGCCAACATACTGCTTTGATAGTGGGGAATACGCTAGAGATACAGCAACGTACGCCTGGGCGAAAAACATTAATGAAGGCGACATTGAAAAAAATAGCTGAATCTAAACGCATGCAGGCATTTACTGAATTTTTTGGTGATCCCAAAGTGGCTTATTCACCGGATTATGCTAAAAAAACGGAGGCAATGTATAAATATAAAACGCAGTTGATTGTCATAAGGCAAAAATTACGAATGGCTGAGTATCAAAAAAAAGCAGCTCTAGTGCTGCAAAAAAAACCACCTGTTACAACACAGCAAGCAGTTAGTAAGAAGCAACAACGGTTAACGTCCTCAAACACTGTTACAAAAAAAATTAGAGATAAGCAAACACCAGAAAAAAGTGTTTATGAAATGTATCCTGATTCGCCGGAGACATCGTTGACCGCTATTATGAAGGGAGCAAAAGTTGTTCCGAAAAATTCATCTGCGCCTGCAGCAACGCGCATTGAGCCGAAATCGAAGGGGCGCAAACTTACTGATTTGCGAAATTTTTGGATTGTCTCTGGTACTACCGGTTCTATATCAAAGGTTTCAGCGAATACGCCAGGTGGTAGTCGGCAAACTTATACCAGTTATCATGAGCAACCAATGGCTTATTTATATAGTCTGTTTGGGTATCGTAAAGGTGATATTGATAGCGTCGGTGTCTTTGATTTCAATCGTCAGATGCTTAGCGAGACACGAAGCATGAAGGCATCTGCCGGAAAAGAAAAATTTTTTGGCAATCCGAATTGCTCTATTATTAAAGGCTCAACGACTGAATTTGCATTACAGGATCAGGAAAATATCGCTGCTTATCCCGGTGCAAAAGCTTATACGATAAAACGTGTAACGCCAGCACATAAAATATGTCGATTTTATTTGTTGAACGAGGGTTCCTGCAAAATTAAACGTTGCGCAGAAATGTATACTGAGAAAAATATTGGTCAATACAATAACAAAGAGGACTTGTTAACTGATAGTTTTGGTTATGCAAAACAATACAGCCGATCGATTAAATACACCGGATTATCCGATTCTCAAATGGCGGCACAAAATGCTAAAGCTAAAATTGATATGGAAAAACGTGGTTTACAAGATCTTTTTAAGTTTGGAAAAAACTTAGACGAGGCTTTTAAACAAGGCAATATCGATCGACAACAAAGACAGGCCGAACGTAATCGCAGAAAACTGGAGAAAACCAGACAGCAGATAAAAACTTCGATGCAAGAATTAGCCACACCAGATGCGGCAACTTGCCAGCAGCATTTAGAGAAAAATGAATATGAGGATTATGATGAATTGGCTTTGTATGGTGTGAAATTGGGGATGGATCTACCTACTGCTCATAACGCATTGATGTGTAATGATTTTCGTATACCGCCGAGTTTTATGGTTTATATTCGTAGTGCCGAGAAGTATTTTTCTCGTCCTGCTGGTAAGCGCTATTTTAGAAAAATGACCGATGGCTCAGTTCAGTATATAGCGCTGGCGCTAATGCCGGATCAAAACCAACGTGGTAAACGTGCTTATAAAATTTATTCAACAAAATTTAGCCACGAATTAAAGCAAGTTAACGATGACACTGAGTGGGATAGTGTTAGAGATAAGGTTTTAGACAAGTATGATCTTAGCGGGCGTGATAAAGATGACTATAGTATTGTCTATAAACGCAACCGCCAGGAATCACTGGTGATACATGCCACCCGACCACTTAAAGATAAACGCTATTCGTGGTCTGTAAACTTATGTTGTGAACGTTAGGTTCTCTAGAACAATAGGTGACAAATTATAATTATGAATTATTAACGTAAAGGGGTCTGACCGTCGGAAAAAAAAGGGGGACGTAGCGAATGGCACTGCCTTAAGCGTCAAAAGTGCAAAGCTATGTCATTGCGAGCGGTAGCGCGGCAATCCCTTTCAGTAGTAGAGATTCAGGAG
>QILK01000078.1 GCA_003233345.1 Gammaproteobacteria bacterium
TTTATTATTAAGTCCGTATCAATGAAAGACATGCTATCACAACATATTAAAGAATAAAATGGACAATTAGTGTACTAATTCAAAAGTGAAATTATTCTAAATCAAAGACTTACAGGTGCTAAAGTTTAGATATTTAATCACAGTCATAATGTTGACATATTAAATTAATTTTATATTTCAAGGAGATAGCAAAGCATTATTTTGTCAATCTGAGTTTAACCACTGGCTTTGTGCAGCCTTAAATTTTACTCGTATAATTTCACAAATTTGGAAAATATTTTTTATTTTACCCAATATTTTGACGTAGCAAAAATATATAGGTTGTTATGACGAATAATCAGGACAGCAAAAGCACGGCGACTGGACAGCAGGGTTCCCCCGACAAAACCCTGGATATGATTCCAGTGATAAAGCTTGCGGGTGTCGGTAACAAAATTGCGGCGCGATTAGCGGTTTTGGGGCTGGAGTCGGTCCAGGATTTATTGTTTCATTTGCCGTTGAGATATGAGGATCGCACCCATGTCGTCGCTATTGGCGATTTACTCAATGGCCAACAGGCCGTCGTTGAAGCGGCGGTTACCGATGTGCAGGTCGTTTACGCCGGTAGGCGAATCCTGGTTTGTTATGTGAGTGATGGTAGCGGCTCGCTGGCACTCAAATTTTTTAATTTTAATTCGCGGCAACAAGCAGCATTGTCGCCCGGTTTAAAATTAAGGTGTTTTGGAACCGCTAAAATTGGCAAGTATGGGCAGGAGATGGTTCATCCTGAATATAGTCGAATCAGCACTAGTTCGGGATTGGATGAAACGGTGTCGTTAACCCCCGTCTATCCACTGACGGAGGGTGTGCATCAGTTACGTATGCGAAAACTGGTTTTTCAGTCACTTGAACTTGCCAAATCCAATCCAGATAAGATGCAAGACTATTTGTCCGCAAAGGTATTTTCGGCCTTAAAATTACCGGGGTTGCTGGAGTCTCTAGAGCATATCCACCAACCGCAGGCGGATTCATCGGAGTCGGCTGCGGAGAGTCATCCTGGAAGGCAATATGTACAGCGTCTGGCATTTGAAGAACTATTGGCACATCGCTTAAGCATGCGTTTGCTTCGACGCGCATTAAGGCGTAGTAGAGCCGTCAGCCTGCCGATAAAAAACCAATTACCCCGTCGTTTGCTTAGCCAATTACCTTTTCAGTTGACCTCAGCACAGCGCCGGGTAATTGATGAAATTGCGGCAGACCTACAGCAAGATAAACCGATGATGCGCCTGGTTCACGGCGATGTGGGCTCGGGTAAAACGTTGGTCGCTGCCTTTGCCGCACTGCAAACGATAGCTGCTGGCTACCAGGTAGCATTGATGGTTCCCACTGAGATACTGGCACAGCAACACAGTGAGAGTTTTACCCATTGGTTTTCACCTTTAGGTATCAACGTCGAATGCATTACCAGTCAAATTAAAATAGCCAGAAAAAGAAAAATACTAGCAAACATTGCTAGTGGCAGCGCCCAATTGGTGGTGGGGACCCATGCGTTATTTCAGCAACACACCGAATTCTCTAATCTGGCCTTGATTATTATCGATGAACAGCACAAGTTTGGGGTTCATCAGCGACTGGCGCTAAAACGTAAAGGCGAGCACGCAGAAGTCAGGCCACACCAGCTGGTGATGACGGCAACGCCTATTCCGCGAACCATGGCCATGATCAGCTTTGCCGATTTGGATATTTCGGTGATCGACGAAATGCCGGCTGGCCGAAAAAAAATTAACACAGTTGTTATCAGTGATCAGCGCCGTGAAGAAGTTATTCAGCGTGTGCATATTAATTGCCAGCAAGGTCGCCAGGCCTACTGGGTTTGTCCATTGATCGACGAATCGGATTTAATCGTTTGTCAGGCAGCGGCAGAAACGGCCGTGCAATTGCGAGAAAAGCTCGGCGATCTTAATATCGGACTCGCGCATGGCAGACTAAAAACCGAAGAAAAACAGCAGGTGATGGCTGCTTTCAAAAACGGTGATATCGATTTACTGGTGGCAACGACGGTGATTGAAGTTGGCGTCGATGTGGCGAATGCCAGTTTAATGATTATCGAAAATGCGGAAAGGCTGGGGTTGGCGCAGTTACATCAGCTACGCGGACGGGTAGGTCGTGGTAGCATCGAAAGCGCTTGTGTACTGCTGTACAAGGCGCCGCTTGGCAAATTGGCAAAACAGCGATTGCAGGTTATGCGCGAAAGCCTTGATGGTTTTTTTATAGCGCAAAAAGATCTTGAAATCAGAGGACCAGGCGAGGTATTTGGTTCACGACAAACAGGGGAGCTTAAGTTCCGGATTGCTGACCCATTACGTGACGCCCATCTACTTGCCAGTATACAGACTACTGCTGAAGAAATTCTTATCAATGAGCAGCACATTGTCAAGCCGTTGATCAGGCGCTGGTTGGGTGCTTCCATTCAGTTGGGGTCGGTATAAAAACAGAGCGGTCTTGAGATTAAAAATTTGATTAGCTGTGTCTATAGGTATGATAAGCTGGTTAGAGCAAGTTAACTATAACCGTCTAGCCAGAGAGTAACGTGTTAGAGCATAAGTGTCATCATTATAATCTGTTGCCGCCCGATGCATCCAGGTGGGTTTCAAGTCGTTGCCTGTGTCGACGAACGGTTCCAAAAGAAATATTAAGTTGGTTGATTGATCGCGGATCGCTGACGAGTCGATTGCAGGAAAAAAGTAACGGTGCATTTCGCGTGCACGTTTTAAGTCAGAGTTATCACAGCCCGCATACTCATGAGCGCCGGGTATTGAAGCTGGAATCCGGGCGTTGGTGTTTTATACGCCAAGTGCATTTGCTTTGTAACCATATTCCCGTAGTCTATGCGAGAACAGTCATTCCCATCGCCAGTCTAACAGGCCCGGAGTTACGTTTAACCCAGTTAGGAACAAAATCGCTGGGAGGACTATTGTTTTCAAAGCAGAATATGATTCGCGATGAATTGCAGATAGCTTGCATTACTCGGCATCAGGGTCTTTATCGAGAGGCGGTCGATAAAACTGGATTGACGCCAGAAAATATTTGGGGTAGACGTTCAGCATTTTATCTGAATAGGAAAAAATTGCTTGTTAGCGAGATTTTTTTACCCACGATACTGAATTTATAACGTAATATTTATTATAATATAGCTGCTTCAGAATTAAAAAACGTTAGTCATTAAAACGGGATGTTAAATGATTGGAAAAAATGTCGACTAATTTAAATTCAACTGCCTGGATCTTGCGATTGCGCTATCTAGTGAAACGCATTTATAAGCGTAATGAAAAATATATTGTGCTCGTTCGCTTGAATAAACCGATCGGAATCCTGCTCCTGCTTTGGCCAGCATTGTGGGCGCTGTGGTTTGCCTATGACGGTGAAGTTAATGCTAAAATCGTATGGGTTTTTATCGCCGGTGTTGTCCTGACACGGTCTGCTGGTTGCGCCATTAACGACTTTGCCGATCGCAAATATGACAGTCGCGTAGAACGAACTGCCAACCGGCCACTGGTAACGGGACAGGTCAAGCCTGGTGAAGCGATCGCTATATTTGTTATCCTTTCATTAATGGCTTTGACGTTGGTGCTGGTTTTTTTAAATACGCTGTGCCTGTATCTTTCGCTAATTGCCGCTGCATTGATATTCATTTATCCATTTACCAAACGTTTTACCCATCTGCCCCAGGCGGTACTCGGGGCCGCGTTTGCCATGAGTGTACCCATGGCTTATGCCATTGCAGATCCGGATACCGGTATTGTTCTCGAAGCCTGGGTTTTGTATATTGCGGTCATATTCTGGACGGTCGTATACGATACCATGTATGCAATGGTCGACAAAAACGATGATGTAAAAGTCGGGATCAAGTCTACGGCCATTTTGTTTGGTGATATGTATATCATTATACTTGGGATACTACAGGCGTTTGTGTTTCTGTCGTTACTCTTTATCAGTTCAGACAAGGATATGGGGTTCCCCTTTTATTTAGCAATGGGCTTCGCGTCACTGTTGGCGGGTTACCAGTTATTTTTGATTAGTGATCAGAAGCCAGCGCGTTGTTTTCGGGCATTCCTTAACAATGGTTGGTTTGGGTGCGTAGTGTTTTTAGGCATTTATTTTAATTACCTGATTGAGCAAGAGAGTTACTCGGTGAAATTTTATAGTTTACTGGTTTATATCAGTTCAATTTTATTGGTTTATATTATTTCAATTTTCAAGCATTCTAACCGGACGGTTTGGGTATTTATCGCCTGTATCATTGGCCCCATTGCGATCATACTGGTGCCTTTTTCAAAACGCGTCAAGCAAACTTAATCGAGTGCAGGCAGGATTTATGACTGAGTTATTATTTGTATACAATGCCGATAGCGGACTCTTTAATACCGCGCTGGATATTGCCCACAAAATATTTTCACCTTCCACATACCAGTGCAAACTTTGTGAATTGACACACGGCCACTTTCAAATACGCAAACAGTGGCAGCAGTTTGCGCAATCATTACCTGTGAATATTGCTTATCGCCACAAAGATGAGTATGAGAAAAATAATCCACCGGCAGAAAATTACCCGTTTGTACTGATACAAGAAAGTAATAATAACGCTGAAGTACTTGTTAGTGCGGACGAGTTGGGAAAGTGCGAAAGCCTGGAATCTTTTATTGATTTGCTTCGTGAACGATTAAAATCACGGGGAATCGAATAACTGACAGGCAAAAAAAAGCTGCAACAAGCAGCTTTTTTCTTGTTTATATCCTGTTTAACGCGATGATCCGACTTCACCATGAGCAAGATCAATCACCTCATTGGCCAGATCCTGATATTCCTGCCGAAATCCTTCGAGTGGGTGACCTGGTTTTGGGGTATAATAGTCAAACGGATCGAAGTTATTTTCATGTTCGTATTTTATAAATTTTTGCTGTAGCTCCAGCATACGTTTAATTTTGTCTGACTTCTCACTCATAAATGGCCTCCATATACTTTACTGTTATTTTGTAGTGTTATTAAGCTATTGATAAAACACAAAATAATTAAAATCATAAATAATAGAAATCATAAGGGTATAAAATTTAATTAGATTTCTAGGCGCTATTATAACGCTGCTTTAACGTCGTTATATTAGATTTTTATAATATTTTTTAATATATCCACTAAGAGGTAAATTATTTTGCTTATTGGTACAATGGGTTATTATTTCAATTTTGTATGCCTGCAAGTAATTTATAAACACCAGATTCAGCAACCTATGCGATGAATGGAAATTAAAATGGCTCAACGCTTATTGGCAATTGTAGAGCTTGGCGGATACCCTGATTTTACAGCGGATTATAATCTATTGGGTTTTGATGTTTCTCTGGTGAAATCTGTTCGCAAAGCCATTGTTGATATAAAGAAAAACCCACCGCATGTCATCGTCACTGAATTTAATTTTCAGTCAGATTTTAGAGACAGAACCAGCAGCCTGGAAACGCTAATGGCCTGTTTGCAACAACAAAAAATCAGCCCCAAAATTATTGTACTGTATGAAAAGGAATATCAAACAAAGTTTGATATTTTACAAGCGTTTTCCGGTTTACAGGTCATTATCCTTTCCTGTTGACAAGCGGCGGCTAATCAATTGCTTAAAATAAAATGAAGCTAATATTAAATAATATTTTGTACCGCTATTTTGTTTATTTTTATCGAGGCAATTACTGTCTGTCGGGTTGCAATCATGTCTAGACAAAAACCGGAGCAAAGTGCAGGCTACCGGCAATATGTGCGTGATATATTCGATACAG
>QILK01000002.1 GCA_003233345.1 Gammaproteobacteria bacterium
GCAAATCAAACACCGTCGCGACTAACGTGTCTACGCCATCGATTTTAATTTTTTTCGCCGGTACTTTACGAATCAAAGTACGGTTAGTCGCCGACTCAAAATGCGGAAAAGCAACATCGACCAACTGATCGTGTTCATCGACTAAACTCAACTGCGCATTGAAGTCTTGCTGATTACCGGCATTTTTTTCCAGCAGATTCCACTTGCCTTCTTCGCCCCAACGAAAACCGATCGAACCATTAGGCACAACCAGATTACCGTTGCTTGCATCGATGACAATGGATTTCCAATCCGGATTATTATCTTCACCCAGGTTGTTCTCAAGATCCGATGCCCGAAGAAAACGATCTGATGCACGGTATTGGTGCGCATATATTCTAAGAAGTAAGGTGTTGGGTTATCGATAACAAATTCTTTTAAGGCAACATGCCCCATTGCCAAAAAGGCAGCCGCATCAGTGCCCTGCTTCACCGGCATCCACAAATCGGCGAACTTCACATACTCGGCATAATCCGGTGCCATCGAAATAATTTTGGTACCCTTATAACGCACTTCCGTAAAAAAATGTGCGTCGGGTGTTCTGGTCATTGGCAAGTTGGCGCCACAAACAATGATATAACCTGAGTTATACCAGTCGGCAGATTCCGGCACATCCGTTTGCTCGCCCCAGGTTTGTGGTGATGACGGTGGCAAGTCGCAATACCAGTCATAAAAGCTAAGACTGACGCCACCGATTAATGACAAATAACGACTACCGGCAGCATAACTAATCATCGACATCGCCGGGATCGGTGAAAAACCATTAACCCGATCAGGCCCATATCTTTTGATCGTATAGATGTTGGCAGCAGCGATAATTTCGGTAATTTCATCCCAGTCAGTACGTACAAACCCACCGAGACCACGTACCGCAGTATATTTTTTACGTTTGCTCTCATCCACCTGAATGGCTTCCCAGGCTTCAACCGGATCTTTCCCGCCCTCGCGTTCAGCGCGATATAACTCTAATAACCGGCCACGTACCAACGGATGTTTTACCCGGTGTGGACTATACAAATACCATGAATAACTGGCACCACGTTGACAACCACGGGGCTCGTGATTGGGTAAGTCAGGTCGAGTTTCCGGATAATCGGTTGCCTGCATTTCAAAAGCAACCAGTCCATTTTTAATATGCACATTCCACGAACAGCCGCCCGTGCAATTGACACCGTGTGTAGATCGCACAACCTTATCAAACTGCCAGCGTCGTCGATAGCCGTCTTCCCACGATCTGTCTTCATTGGTTACAATACCGTGACCATTCGAGAATGATTCTTTTACTTTCTTAAAAAATCGGAATTTATCTAATAAATGACTCACGCCCTACCTCGTTATAACTACCACCTAATGTAACCCGGACTTCGCACCGCAAACGCCGGGAAAAAGAACAACCTGCTCAAACTCTACCAAAATCCTACCGATGTAGCCCGGACTTCGCAAAGCGAACGCCGGGGAAAAGAATAATTCTCTTAAACTCAATCAAAATCCTATTCCCTACCAGAGATGATATTCTGGTATATCCCACTTTACTGTAGTAACCGTGTTCGTTTCCCCGGCGTTTGCTTTGCGAAGTCCGGGCTGGCTACGTTGCTGGTTTCCCCGGCGTTCGCGAAGCGAAGTCCGGGCTACGTTGTTTGTTTGTTGGGACAACCTTCGTTTGCTTGCAGTGATAAAAAAACTGTATTATTCTCGATTTTGACTGGGAACGTTGCGGTACACCCGACATCTGGCGCGACGGCATTGCCACTTTCAAGATTAATCTTCCAATCATGTAGTGGACAGGCCACACGATCACCTTGAACGATACCCTGGGATAAAGGCCCCTGCTTATGCGGGCATTCATCGCGTAACGCAAAAATGGTATCGGCTGCGGTTCGAAAAACAGCGATATCATATTCCCCTGTTTGAACAACGCGTGCACCTAATTTCGGTATATCGTTAACACTGCCTATCTTGAGCCATTCGCCCGAATGCGTTTTTTGACTATTTGCTGATTCCATAATATCACCTGAATTAATTTTTAAGTCTCGATCAACCAACTTTTATTATTGGCGCGAACTCATGCGCGTCCATACCTTTGGCGCGCTCTGCCCACGGATCGATTTGCGCATATTTTTGTGATAGCAGAAAACGTTCCTGCAATTGCTTACGTTCGTTCTCATCATCGACAATTTTTTCTTTCACAAAGCTCAAGCCGACCCTTTCTATCCAGGGTGCGGTGCGCTCCAAATAATGCGCTTGTTCGCGATAAAGCTGCATAAACGCAGCGCAGTATTCTTTCACCTCTTCGCTGGTTTTCACGCTGCAAAGAAAATCAGTTGCCCGTACTTTTACACCACCGTTGCCACCAACATGCAGTTCCCAGCCGGAATCGACAGCCACCACGCCAAAATCTTTAATAGTCGCCTCGGCACAATTACGTGGACACCCGGAAACCGCTAACTTGAATTTGTGTGGCATCCACGAACCCCATGCCAGTTTTTCCAGATCAATGCCCATTTGCGTAGAAAACTGGGTACCAAACCGGCACCAGTCTTTACCCACACAAGTCTTAACCGTGCGCACGGCTTTACCGTAGGCATGGCCGGAAACAAAACCGGCTTTAGACAAATCACCCCAGATTAACGGCAGGGTTTCTTTTTTCAGTCCAAGAAAATCGATGCGTTGTCCGCCGGTCACATGAACCGTTGGCACCTCATATTTCTCTGCGATTTCAGCAAGTGCTTTTAGTTCCCTCGGTGTGGTCTCACCGCCCCACATTCGTGGAATAACCGAATAGGTACCGTCTTTCTGAATATTGGCGTGGGCACGTTCATTGATGAAACGTGACTGATAGTCGTCAGTATTATCTTCGGGCCATGCGCAGAGCAAATAATAGTTCATTCCCGGTCGGCATTTACTGCAGCCATCATCAGTGTCCCATTCAAGAAAATCCATCACTGCGCGCACCGACTTGAGTGCTTGCTTCTTGATTGTTGTACGTACTTCATCATGGGTGAATTTAGTGCAACCACACATGGGTTTAAGATGTGGCGCAACCGAATAGTCGCCACCGACGGTCAATGCCAGTAATGATTCCACCAAACCAGTACACGAACCGCAAGAGCTCGATGCCTTGGTATGGGCACGGACATCATCCAAGGTAAATAATTTTTGTTTTACAATGGCATCAACAATGTCACCTTTGCAAACACCGTTACAACCACAAATTTCCGATGTGTCTGACAAACGCGCTACCTGATCTTGCTCGCCATGACCGGAATCACCAAGATGGGCCTGCCCGAATAAAATGGTTTTACGAAAATCAGTAATATTAGTCTGGTCACGCAATAGATCAAAATACCAGGTGCCGTCGACGGTATCGCCGTACATCACTGCACCTTTAACAATATCTTTTTCAATAATAAGTTTTCGATAGACGCCAAGCGATTCATCCTGGTAGACCAGTTCTTCGGTATTCTCATTACCGAGAAAATCACCGGCTGAAAACAAGTCGATTCCCGTCACTTTGAGCTTAGTGGACGTAATCGAACCTTGGTACAAGCCAATACCAAGTTTGGCTAAATGATTAGCGCAGACCTTTGCCATTTCAAACAACGGCGCAACCAAACCGTAGGTTAAGCCTCTATGCTCGACACATTCACCAACCGCATAAATTTTCGGATCATACGTTTGCATGGTGTCATTAACAACCAGTCCGCGAACACAGTGCAACCGCGCTTTTTTGGCAAGTTCAATGTTCGGGCGAATACCCACGGCCATGACAACCAGATCGGTATAAATCTCGCTACCGTCTTTCATCTTAACTTTTTCAACCCGGTCTTTGCCGATGATGGCTTCGGTCTGCGCCCCCATTAAAAACTGCATCCCGCTTTCTTCCAGGTTCTTTTTCAGCATCAACGCCGCTTTTTCATCCAATTGCCTTTCCATCAGACGATCCATCAAATGAATAACGGTCACCTGCATGCCCTGTTTCATCAATCCGTTGGCCGCTTCAAGCCCGAGCAAACCACCACCGATAACAACGGCATGTTTACCTTTCTTCGATACATCTAGCATCTGATCAACATCGGCGATATCACGAAAACTCAATACCCCGGTTAAATCAGCACCGGGTAGCGGTAACACAATAGGCTGCGAGCCAGTCCCGATAATCAGGCGATCATATTCAACGGCCAAGCCATCAGCGGTAATCACCTTCTGATTTAGCCGGTCGATCGTCTCAACTTTTTTACCTTTGTGTAGCGTAATATTATTATCTTTATACCATTGCGCATCATTTAAAATAATATCGTCAATGGTTTTTTCACCCGCAAGCACAGGTGACAACATAATTCGATTGTAATTGGGATGGGGTTCCTCACCAAAAACAGTAATCTCATACGTATCAGGTGCGAGTTTTAATAACTCTTCCAATGCCCTGACACCCGCCATGCCATTTCCCACCAGCACTAGCTTTTCTTTCATAAACAACTCCGGTTACAGAATAATTCGCTACGACTAATATTAACTCTTGCTTATAGAGCAATCGCCATGCCAAGCAGTAAAAAAAATATAAGTCATTGATATATTGTATTTAATAGCGCATTTTATCGTCTGGAAAATAACTGATTCGCACTAAAATGATGCGAAATATCGGCTAGTGCATCGAAACAGAACAAGCGCTAAGATGAGCGCTATCCTCCAGTCAAACTTCAAAGCACCACATTTTAGCACGTCATAATTAATCTATAACTGCTCCAAAGGTTATATACCGCTAAAATATTTTTATCCCTTAATTGCATAACAAATAGCAAACATAAAGCCGAATAAATTATTTTACTTGCATCGTTTTGAATCAAATAGCTGAATTAGCACGCTAACGCGCACAACCACTGTGCGTTAGAACGCGAAATATTCTACACGTTTGAAAACTTTTGTTTCAAATCAACAGTCTAAGTCGTTGGCATAGCTATTGCAAACTAGCGACTCAACTAAAATTAAAACAGCCATTTTCTAAGTCGACAACAATTAAAAATTAAAAATTTATAGGAATTTAAATGAATAGTAGTAGCGGTAAATTTGAAATTTTTTCTTTTTCCGGAAAAACCAAAGTTTTACATTTAACCTGGTTCGCGTTTTTTATTTCGTTCTTTGTTTGGTTTAATCAAAACGGACTATTACCAACCGTTATTAAGGACGATCTGGGTTTAAGCAACGAAGAATTTAACTCGCTACTACTACTTAACGTCATTCTAACTATTCCAGCGCGCATCATTATCGGTATGCTGGTAGACAAGTTTGGCCCTAAAAATACTTTTTCCGGCTTATTGGCCTTATCAAGTATTCCCTGCCTACTTTATGCGCTGGCACAAGATTTTACCCAACTGGCCATCGCCCGTTTTTTGATGGGCTTTGTCGGTGCTGGCTTTGTTATTGGGATTCGTATTATCAGTGAGTGGTATCACGCCAAACAAGCCGGTATCGCCGAAGGTATTTACGGTGGCTGGGGAAATTTTGGTTCCGCAGCCGCCACGATTCTGCTACCGATATTAGCGATACAAATTGGTGGTGAAAACGGCTGGCGCTATGCGATCGGCTTTACCGGTGTATTGTCGTTAGTCTATTC
>QILK01000261.1 GCA_003233345.1 Gammaproteobacteria bacterium
AGGTCATTGAAATAGTGACCGCATCTGCGGTGCCGGGGTTGGTAGTCACTGAGGCAACTTCACCTGTATCCAAATACGTCCACTGGGTCACTACGGATGTGCTCGTTTTACGTTGCGTTAAAGTTTGCAAACGATCATTTCCTGGATAATAGCTAAAACTAAACAGGATGCCGTTGGCATCCAAGTAGCTTTGGGTTTTGCCGGTATTGGTGTATTGAATATCAGCTCTTGTGTCGATGCCGTTGGCGCTGGTGATTTTTTGTAATCGACCTCGAAAGGTCGGGGTCGCGTGTGTCAGTGGATAATAAGTTAGTATCGCAATGTCATTGACATCGGTTCTCGGTCCATCGATCTGGCTGAGTTGGTTTAATGGGCCATTATATTGATAGGTCGTGGTTCTTGTGACGGCCGTGCAACTGGGTGTATAGCCATTGAGGGTGCGTGATGTCAGATTACCGCTGGCATCGTAGCTATTTTTAGTCGTTTTGTTATTGGCGGCACAGACGGACGGTTCGGTCTTGGTTAAGACTTTGCCGTAGAATCGAGTGTCATAGGTAAAATCAATACGGCGTTCTTTCGGGGTACCGGGGGCGAGGATTTTATAACCTGGATTACCCTGGTCGTCGTATCCGCCGTATTGTGTTGTGAGCCCATCGACCGTTTTAGAGGTCAAATTATTGGTACTGGTATCATATTGATAACTGACGCTGCTGGCACCACAACCGGTACACGCAGGTCCCGTAGATCCGGTGACATATTTAATACTATTTTGAACCGATGATTGATAGGTTGTGACGTGGCCCCGACTGTTGGTGACGCTTTTGCTGCCATCACTGTTATACACAAAACTGCGTCCGTTTATGCGCTCGGTCAATACCGCTGTCTGTGGTACGTTGCCTTTGCCAATGCATTTGAATCGTATTCATAAGTTGAGAAACGCAACCCGCGTTCATCGGTGATGCCTGTTAATACATTCACTAAAGTGGCATTCTCATAGTAATAGGTACGGACCGTCGTATCCGGATTGGTAACACTTTTCAAGTTACCTTGAGTATCGTAACCATACAGCCAAATCCGCCCTGCCTGATCAGTCATGGACTGGATACGGTTACTGGCATCGTAAGCAAATGTCAGTGAATAGCCAAAACTGTTGGCCACTTGACTAATACGATTACCGGCATCGTAGCTTATCGTCTCAGTATTGCCATTGAGATAATGAATGGCCGTTAAGTTACCGGTTAGATCGTAATCTTCTGTAACATTATCGGTGCCGGTATAACGCCAACCGATTCGTGTGCCACCACTGTCTTTTAGTTGGGTCAGTGTTGCAGCGACGCTTGCGCTTTTACTGGGTTCTCGATCTTCAGTATAGGTTTCATAGTAGACCCCGCGTCCGTTGGGTCGGTACATCTCAAAGGTGTAATAACCTAATTTAACCATTTTCCGGCTATAGCTATGTGTCCATTTCTGTCCGATGCCGGGACTATAATCGGAACGACTGTTATAAAAACGCTGGAAGCCAATATTATATTTGGTTTTGACAATATCGGTCTGTTTTTGAAATTTGTTGCCCGTTGCAATATTAACCGGATTCATTGAGGTACACATATTACGGGAAATACTGTTCACGCCACCGATGTTACCGCCATTACCACCCCGGTTTTTAATCGAATCAATACCAAACGGATTTTTATCGAGAATGGGGACCCAGTAGCGTAATATAAAAACCCCAGAAAAGTCACCCCACTCCCAATGTTCGACTGTATCCGGCGTACCCGCCGCCGCATGCGGTAATATACTGCATGAATTACACCACCGACCATCTTTATAGTCACACCAAGTGTTATAGGGCGGATCAAACGTGCTGCGAATAAATTTTTGCGTATCACAATAAGACCTCGCATCCCGGTAGGTTTCACACCAGCGACTATCGCAAAATGAAAATGCGTTACCGCTGACCAATACCAGGATTAAAAGAAACGCTAATCGGATATGCGTCGCTAGTCTTGTTGTCATAGTGAACATAACCCCCCCCCTCCGTTGAAATTCGATAGCCTAGAACAACTGGTGTGAATGATGGCTGAGTAAAACGGGTTTGGCTGGTCGATTATAGATAGAGAATAAATAAGTAATGATTCGTCGCATTATCTGTTTGGTTTTTTTGATTTATATTTCTCAAATTCGCACGCGAACCCGCACTATTAGTTTACTATAGGCCATACATTTTATATTACAATTTTTTATAGTATTTTTTGTTGTTACTCTACTTCAAACTTTTAACTACAGATTCAAATGGTATAAATAATCAATAGGTTAGAAATCAAACCCGTTGCTATTTGTGACGTTTTCACTATGAATGTTTAAATGGCAGGTATGTCATTTCAATATAAGCCGATTTATATATAAGCAATCTAGTTATTTATTGATAATGTTATTTTAACCGACGCCAATGACCAAAAGTTAACCTCTTAACTACAATAATTAAATATTTTCAACCAGTACCATTTCTTCACCCATACTCAGACTCTGTGGAAACAGTGAGGCAGAAACAGTCTGCACAAAAGATCTATATCTTACGATTTCATTGTTTCGGATATAAATCAATAGCTGCTGACCTTCGGTAAAAAATCCAAGTGATGATGTATCGGGTCCATAGGGGTTGTGAATAGAAGAGCACCGGTCTCGTTGCAGGACCTTTAGTGGCACGATATAAAAACAATTTTCAGATTTTTCTTGTAAACTTGGATTGCCTTTGAGCACGGCATTTATATTAAAGCAATAATATAGCCTTATGTTCGCATTGCCCTTTTGTTCCAAGCGAACTGTTTTCACCGTCCCGATAACAATCATATCCGATCGTGATAAAACAGATCCAATGGTTTTACTTGCACGAGTACACGGCATATCAATACTATTATTTCTAGCCCCAGTGTTTATCATCGTTACTCCGCGTCCGTTTTGAAAACAATTAGTATTTTTAACCTTATCGTGGTCATGTCAGTTATCTTCACTTTGAAGTTTATCCAACTGACAGGCTTAAGTTTAAGAATATATGCTGATCAATACATCATTCCATCATCACCTGAATGTCATCAAACTATCATAAAGTTATACCCGCTTAGGTTTCACAACCACCTGCTTGCATCTGCTGCTGGATATAGGTCTCAAGATTGATTTTGTCGGTTAACTCAAAACGTGCTTCACTATCGTTTAGACTTTGTATTCTGTCAGTCCTGAAATTACGAAATGCCTGGCGTAACACACACCAGGCACCCAATGTCCACTTGCCACCCCAATAAAATAATCCCAGTGGATATATTTCCCGGTCTGTCCTCTGACCTTTTTCATCCTCATATGCTATGTGCAGGACTTTACACTGCTTGATTGCATGACGTAGAGGGTCCCAATTATTCGGATACTTATCACGGAAATACATATTCGGCACATGAAATAAATCCGGGTTTAACTGTTTTTTATATTGCGGTAACACCGCTTCTATTTTTTGCAATAAAGACTTAGCCGCACTCGGCAGTTCCAACCCGGTCCAGCCTGACACCATTTTCATACCAATTAGCAATGCATCCAGTTCATCGACATTGAGGTTTAACGGCGGCAACTCAAAGTTTTCATCGAGCCGGTAGCCAAAACCCGGCTCACCATATACCGGCACACCGCTAACCGATAAATCATCGATATAGCGATAAATAGTCCGCACTGATACTTCAAGCTCATCCGCTAACGCTTGCGCGGTAATCGGCTGGCGTAATCGTAAGATATTAGTGAGCTGAAAAAGCCGATCTGACTTACGCATAACGGTGATCCTATGGTTACTGGAAGTAACTGACGCCTATGATCTTTATCATAATCGCCCACTACTGACAACATTGTGTCAGTTAATCGTCCATTTTAGGCAAGCTTTCTCGAATATTTTAAAAAATACTGACACAATGCTGTCAGTGGCACTACCTTAATCTAGGCGCTCAACTAATTCAAACGAGGTGACAGCAATGGAAGAGATCTACCGAAAGCAAGGCATGTTCAGTTGGAACGAGCTAATGACAACGGATGTCGAGGCCGCCAAATTATTTTATAACCGTTTATTAGGCTGGGAATTTCAAACGCTGGAATCACCCGAGATGACCTACCATATCGTCAAGGCCAACGGTAAGGAAGTCGGTGGTATCATGGCCCTACCCGAAGAAGCCAAGGGCGCACCACCCATGTGGGGCAGCTACGTCACCGTGGATGACGTTGATAAACTGGTGGGTGAAACAGAAACGTTGGGCGGAAAAGTACTAGTCCCACCGCGCGATATCCCCGATGTTGGACGCTTTGCGGTGATACAAGATAATCAGGGTGCGGCATTGACACTGATCACCTATTTGGAAAAATCCGGATCGGCATCCTAGCCATAACCACTATCCGCTAAAAGCCAGTTCGATCCTGTTGACTCATAACAGGATCGGCGTTGGTCATCGTTAGCGTAAACAAAAGAGATCACTAAGCTGTTCAAGAAAAATTTACCGTCGAACGCAAACAGGAAATAACGTCACTGGCGATCAGCCCCCGCTGTTTATCACCGGCGGCCTTGTCTGCCGCATTGGCATGTATCCACACACCTGCTTTTGCTGCCTGATCAATGTTTAACCCTTGGGCGATCAACGCGGCAATGACACCGGTAAGCACATCGCCCATACCGGCGGTGGCCATTCCTGGGTTACCGGCATCACAAAGCGATACTCTGCCTTGCTTATTACCACCAGTGCTGATCAACGTTCCCACCCCTTTGAGTACAACCGTTGCATTATAGGCTTCTGCCAGTTTAACCACGCTGGCAAACCGGTCCTGCTGAATGGTGCCCGTATCACATTCCAATAACCGCGCGGCTTCCCCTGCGTGTGGCGTCAATACCCAGTGACGATGTGTTTGCTGATGCTTCGCCAACAAATTTAACGCATCTGCATCGACAACTAATGGTTTTTCAATTTGCATTATTGTCCTAAATAATGATAGCGCCCATGCATCACTACCCATCCCCGGCCCGATGGCCACAAGGTCGACTTTATCCAGCAAAGACAGCAGCTCACTGGCACCTGCTATTGGAAAACACATTAACTCTGGCCTGCTCGCAGCAATCAGGTTCGCGTGTTCGGGATGCGTGGCAATCGTCACTAATCCGGCTCCCGATCTTAATGCGGCTTCACCCGCCAGTCTAACAGCACCCGGCATTCCCCGACCACCACCCACTATTAGCACATGACCGCACTGGTTCTTATAACAGCTTCGCCTTCTGGCAGGTAACAAGGGTTTGATATAATTTAGCGTTATTCTGTCAACAGAAGGGCCAATAGACGTTTCGATAGTAGACTCTACTTCATGATAACATTGGCTGTTACCCGCTAATTCATCAAAAACAATATC
>QILK01000113.1 GCA_003233345.1 Gammaproteobacteria bacterium
TGTGTGCTCGCTTGAGCGACTTAGAGGCTGCTTCGGTGGTTACTGAGCTGCCAGCAGGTAATCCTCACCCGCTGAAAGGAGACCGGGCTGGCCAGTTTGCACTAAGCCTGGCGGGTGGTTGGCGTCTGGTATTTGCCCCGGCCAACGATCCTTGTCCTCAATATGCTGATGGTGGTATTAACTGGTCCCAGGTCACTATTGTAAGTATCGAATATATAGGGGATTACCATGACTGAGTTGAGTGCTCCGTTCGTGCCAGACTGGGTCTCCCCTCCTGGCGACACCATTCTCGACCTTATCGAAGAGCGCGGCTGGACTCAGGCTGAGCTGGCTGTGCGGCTGGGTTACAGCCCTAAACACGTCAATCAGCTTGTCAATGGCAAGGTGCCGCTCTCTGAGGACGCCGCCTTGAAGCTGGAGCGCGTTCTCGGTAGTTCGGTTGGTTTTTGGTTGAGCCGCGAAGCCAGGTATCGTGAACATAGCGCCCGGTTGGCGGCGGCCCAAACTCATGCTAATTGGATCGATTGGCTTGAGGAGCTACCGCTCAGAGAACTGATGGCTGTGGGGGCGATGACAAAACGCCGTATTGACACTAAAGCCAAGCCCTCTTTAGTGGGCGCTTGTTTACGTTTCTTTGGTGTTGCATCGCCGGATGAATGGCGTAATCACTATGGTAGTATGCAGCATAGTTTTCGCCGTAGCCGTGAAGAACAGAGTGATATCGGAGCCATCTCCGCCTGGTTGCGTATGGGTGAACGTCAAGCCGGAGCGCCAGACGGCCCAAAATATAACCGCGCCAAATTTGAGTCGGCGCTTAAAGCGATTCGCCAATTTACCCGAGAGACACCAGAGCAGTTTGAACCCAGGCTTCGCCAGCTTTTAAATGAGTCAGGCGTTGCTTTTGTCATTGTGCCCGCTATACCGCGTGCTCACGTCAGTGGTGTTGCCCGTTGGCTCAGTCCAACCCGACCGCTTATTCAGCTTTCTCTCTATGGAAAGACCAATGACAAATTCTGGTTCACCTTTTTTCATGAAGCGGCCCATATTCTTCTACATGCGAATAACAAAAATGAAAAAAAATCCGTTTATCTCGATGACCCCAACTCGGGTCAAACAACAGATCAACATGAGCATGAAGCCAATATCTGGGCGGGCGATTGGTTAATACCGCCGCAGTATAAATATGAGCTTACTGCCCTGCGTAGTAAGATTGAGGTTAAAGAGTTTGCAAATGAACTAGGCATTCATCCTGGTATCGTTGTTGGGCGTTTGCAACACGACGGATTGATTAAACCCTCGTGGATGAATGATCTGAAGGTGAGTTTTTGTATAAAGAATGCGGTGGATATATAATAGAGTGGCTGCAATGGCGGGGTTGATTGGGGGCCGGCAGGTGACGGACGAGATCGAAGCGGAACTGGGCGGTGAGGTGGCTGGTGAGTATGGGGTTGTTGGAGACATGGAGACATGGGGATGTTGGGAGTTGTGATAGCGGCAATCGACCCAAAATGGACTTCTACCTTTGAGCAAGCACACGAACCGACACAGGATTGTAAAAAAATAGCATCACAGAAATGATGCAAGAAAGCTACGTGCAAACAATAAAGGGCTGCGAGTCTTATTTATATGTTTATATTACTACACATGAAATTTATCAAAAATTCTGCATTACGTGGAAACCAGATTTTGGTTGATTATTTGATGGAAGAATTTTCATGGAATTAACAAGTGAAGATAACAGCAATACTGAACCGTTTTTGAAATGGGCCGGCGGAAAAAGATGGCTCGTTAAAAGAGACAACCAAATTTCCCCTCTTTACTATGAAAGGTATATCGAGCCATTTTTGGGCGGAGCAGCTGTCTTTTTTTCATTGCCTAATTCGCCATACATAATTTCTGATTCGAATTTAGAATTAATTAATTGCTATAAAGCCATTAAGAAAAACTATAAGGAAGTAGAAAAATATCTCCGATTACACCAGCGAAAGCATTGTGACGAATACTATTATCAGGTGCGAAAGTCTCAACCACGTCAACAGTACACCAGAGCTGCAAGGTTTATTTATTTAAATCGCACTTGCTGGAACGGACTATACAGAGTTAATTTAGATGGAAAATTCAATGTACCCAGAGGTACAAAAAATAATGTTTTGTTAGATACTGATAACTTTGAAATGGTAGCCGAAAGATTAAAGAAAGGTACTATATTGTGCCAAGATTTTGAGGAAACGCTGGCTATTGCCGGAGATGGTGATTTTGTTTTTATTGACCCACCGTATACGGTAAAACATAATTTAAATGGATTTTTGAAATACAATGAGAAAATATTTTGCTGGGAAGATCAAGAGCGCTTAAAGGAAGCTGTTTCCTCCGCTGTTAATAGGGGGGCAATGGTGACTATGACGAATGCAGATCATAAGTCTATACGCAGCTTATATACAGGAATGTGCAAAATTGAAAAGATTAAACGCTATAGTGTTATTGCTGGTGGGTCAAGTCACCGGGGAGTTATAAGTGAGGTTTTAATGCGTATGGGATGGAGTGTTTAATTTTACAAGCCTAATTCAATTATCAAAATATTTTTTTATTTGGCTAAGGGATTTATTAGATTAGGGGCTTGATGGATGTCATTTATTAGCATAGTTGAAATAGGCGAATTAGAGTCGAAACTTACAGATGACCTTTCGCAGCTTGGTAAGTTATATAAATCAAAGAAAAATGGTTATCACGTAAAGAGTGTAGAGCATAAATTAGCCGAAGGAATGCTTCGTGAAGGATGGGAGGAGTTCGGGTCACCACTTAAGACTAAAACTAAGCTCAGAAAGCCTAAAGACCATAGTAGTAAATTTAAAGATGATGTTTGGTGCCAGCTATATGAGCTAGGCTATAGACACCTTAACTCCTGCAATGATTTTGAATTGCCTTTTAAGAAGAACCCTCTAGAAAAAAGTCAAATTGATATAATCGCTGTTAGCGAAGACAGCATATTACTTGTTGAGTGCAGGTCTAGCCAAAAGCACGCTAAGGCACCATCCTTTAAAGTGAAATTCGAAGCCTTGCCCACAAAACTGAAAGGGTTTGGAAAAGTATTGGATCAGCTATTTGGTAAAGGTAAAAAAGTAAAGTATATCTTTGCAACAAGAAATCTTAAGTTAGATCGCACTAGCGCGGATATTGAACGATTAAATACTACGGGTTCATTTTTTTATAATGACAACACTTATGAATATGTGAATGGTCTAATTAAATCATACAAGAATGCTGCACACTATCAATTCTTGGCACTACTTTTTAAGGGACAATTGATTAGCAAGGAAAGAATTCAGGTGCCTGCTATTGAAGGAAAAATGGGAGGAAAAACATACTATATGTTTTCTATTGAACCTCATCTCTTACTGAGAATGGGATTCATTCTCCATAGAACAAGAGCTAATGAGGCAGAGATGCCAACATATCAGCGATTGTTGGTTCCTAGCAAGTTGAAAGGGATCTCGAAATTTATTCAAAATGGTGGTTACTTTCCGAATTCGGTCATTCTGAATTTCAGTAAAAAAATAAACCGATTACAGTTCGAACCCTCATCTAGAGGGGAATCTACTCGTTCTCGTTTTGGGGTTCTGAAAATACCTAATGCTTATGCGATTGCATATATTATTGATGGGCAGCACCGTGTTTATGGCTATGCAGAATCGGACTATAAAGAAAGCAATACTATTCCGGTAGTAGCATTTCGGAATCTTGATTCGACTGAACAGCTAAAAATTTTTATGGATATTAATGAAAACCAGAAAGCAGTCAGCGCGACTCTTAGAATAACTCTTGAAGAAGATTTATACTGGAATTCGGAAAGAGCAGATTCTAGGATGAAGGCACTTAGGTCTTCAATAATACAGGAGCTTGGAGGCTCTATAAGTGGAGCGCTGTATAACAAAATCTCTATTGGAGAGGATAAGGCTTTGCTTTCTGCAAACCCTTTTGCACAGGCACTTACAAGATCTGGTTTATTACCTTTCGCTAAAGGAAACAAATTTGTAGCGGAAAGCGCAGATTCATCTTTATATGATATTAATAATCAAAATATTAGCTCCGAAATGACCAGAGCTCGAGATAGTATCGTTAAGTTTATAAATTTATCTTATCAGTTTGTAGATGATAATTTTCATGATGTTTTCAAACGTGAGCGATATTTCATAGTTTCCAACAGGGGAGCGTATGCGTTTATCTGTTTGATTGGAAGTTTGAATATTTTTGAATCAGAGAGAAGAAATGTAAATGTAAAAACTACAGCTGAAAATAGATTTAAAGTTATAAAAAAGTATCTAAATGCTTTGCTTACGCAGATACAAGAATTACCAGATGAAGACGAAGAGCATATGCTAAGCAAGCTTGGTAGCGGATCTGAAAATGCATGGCTTAGATTTTTTCAGAATTTAGTAAACCAAAAATACCCAGAGTATGAGCCATTAGACCTAATTGACTGGAAAGAGCGGCAGGATCAAGAGCTGCAAGATACAGGCAGAAAATTGGGTACTATAATTGAAAAATTCATAAAAAAAACAGTTATTGGTACGCTGGAGAATTTATTCGGTGATAACTGGGACATTGAAATTGGCGCAATACAGCGTGAGTGTGTTAATAGAGCAGCGCAGGAAACAGAAAAGCTCTATAAAGAAGGGCTAGGACGGAAAACCATACCTTGGACCGATATGTTTTTTGTAAGTGACTATAAAGCGATAATAGAAAAATATTGGACAAAAAAACCAAGCCAAATTCCAGCTGGTTTTAAAAGCTTTGATGGGGTTTTTTCAATCGATTGTGGTTATGGGTTTAATAGCAAAGCTGAAAAAATTAAGTGGCTATCGTTCTTTAATTCGTACAGAAACAACTGGGCTCATGCAGGCACAAAAGAGAAAGGATTAAACCGAGATGAGGTGTCTTTTCTGCAATCAATACATGATCACTTACTAGGATAGGTTTACAAATCAAAAGGGGTAGAGTCGTTGATTTCCTCTTAATGACGAACGGATAAAGGGGCCGGTGACAGATGATAATAGTTACTGTTTGTCACCGACCCCTTTATCGCCTTTATCGTATCAGGTGATACAGTTGATCTTGAAGAGGTTTACAGCACTGAACGACGTTGCCTGCACTCGTGCGAGAGATCATTTGTTAGTGACGGATGTTGAACCTGGGTCTGAGTTTTTGGATGATCTGAAGATATTAACTAGCGATGAGTAACACGATGACAGAGCAGGAACTTCATGATTATCTGCACGCTCATTACTCCACAGAGAATGCGAGCTGTGAGCACAAGGCATTTTCTTGCCTTCGCCATGCCGTGTCGGGTAAG
>QILK01000094.1 GCA_003233345.1 Gammaproteobacteria bacterium
ATCCAACCGTTCACATCCGTCGTCAGCAGGTGCCATGTCAAACCGAATAGCAGAAAAGCATCCGCATAACGATCCAGTACGGCATCAAACCAACCACCAACGTCACTACTTTGGTATTTGAGCCGGGCTACTTCGCCATCACAACCATCGATGATGGATGCGAACTGGGCAAGCACTCCCCCAACAAATAGAAAAAAATACCCGCCCAGCATAAACAATCCTGCAGCCAGCACAGAACACAGAAACGAAAACACCGAAATCTGATTGGGCGTTACATCGCGCTGCACTAAATACCGGGACATCCGCACGGAGAAGGGACGGTTTAAATACCGTGAGACAGGCCCGTCGTTGGGTTTGTCACGGAGTCGTGTTAATAAGACTTGTTCCGCTCGCTGAAATGCAGCAGGATCATCTACATCGATCCAGAATCCATCCAACAAAATTGCTTTGGCTTTCCTTTCAACGGCCAGAAATCGTATCGCCCCAGAGAGAGTCGTGTCGCCATCTTTTTCTTTGCATTGCTCCAATGCCTTGAAGATGGTGGAGGAACACAGGAAAATGCCCGTGTCGAAACCATTGAAGTCGACCAGCCCTTTGCCGATATCAATGATCTTTTTACTGCTGGGGCCGTCATCTTCGAGCTTGACGCAGGTGACGTCCTCCAGGTCGATGAGTGGATTGTCGGTGTTGCCATCTACTCCGAGCGCGATTTCTCCATCGCCCAGTGTCAACGTTACTAATGGCTGGAGCATATTCGGATCAAAAAGGTGGTCTGCCATAAGCAATAAAAACGGTTCATGCAAAACGTCTCGGGCCTTGAGTACCGAAAGGCCATTGTCTTTGTCCCAATCGTCATTCAAAAGCGGCGTGATCCTAATCGCAAGACGATCCGCTAGACTCGCGAGAAAATGCCTTACCTGTTCGCCCTGATGACCAATGACGACAAAGAACTCATTTACACCGACCTCCACGACAGTACGGATGACCCGTTCAATTAGGGGTATGCCCAGAAGCGGGATGAGAGGTTTGCTTTCCCCTTTAGATTGCAGTCGACTGCCTTTGCCAGCAGCGATGATCAAGCACTTCAAACCAGTAGCCTCACTCATCCTTGATCATTCACCTTTAATAAAGTTTTTCATCATCTCAAAAGCTTCATTGTCCGTGAACTGCCGTAGCGGATGTTTGCAAAAATAGGCCGATGGCGCTTCCAGAATGCCGGCCTGGCCGCGATCCAACGCCAACTTAGCGCAACGAATCATATCAATCGATACACCTGCCGAGTTGGGCGAATCTTCCACTGATAGACGTAATTCGAGGTTCATCGGCACATCGCCAAACATCGTTCCCTCCATGCGCAGAAAACAAACCTTGTTGTCGTTTTGCCAGGGTACGTAGTCACTAGGACCAATATGAATGTCATCATCGTCCATACGCTTGTGGGTCACGGCTTGTACCGACTCGGTTTTGGACTCCTTCTTGGACGCTAGGCGTGAGTGGTTGAGCATGTTGAGAAAATCAGTGTTCCCACCAGTGTTGAGTTGATAAGTTCGTTCCAGCTTGACTCCCCTTTTTGCGAACAGGTCGGTGAGTGTGCGATGGGTAATGGTCGCGCCTAACTGCGCTTTGATATCATCACCGATGATAGGCAAACCTGCTTCTTCAAAATGGCGGGCCCACTGTCCCTCTGGATCGCTGGCGATAAAGACTGGGATATTATTTATAAACGCCAGCCCTGCTTTATAGGCGCAACTGGTGTAAAAACGAGTTCCTTCCTCGGAGCCTACTGGTAGGTAATTCAAGAGGATTTGCGCTCCAGTGTCTTTGAGTATTTTAACGATATCTTCTTCACTGGGCTCCCGCTTGTCTGCCAACACAAAAGTTCGTTTTTCGTCATACTGCTTCATGTGGTCCGAAAACCCGTCCAGAATCTTGCCCATCTGAACAATGACGCCTGAGGCGGGGATATCGGAACAAAACACCGTCGTGCAGTTGGGTGCGGAAAAAATTGCTTCGTGTACATCGACTCCGACTTTACGCTGGTCAATATCAAACGCCGCAACAACTTCGATGTCACCAGGCTGGTATCCGCCAATGTCCCAATGCATCAGACCGACGGCATCTTGTGGTTTTTTACCTCGGTAGTAGTGGATACCTTGTATTAGGGAACTCGTACAGTTTCCTATTCCAACAATTGCAATTTTGATTTTACTCATATATTTCGTATCTCCTGTCATATTCGTTCAATGATTAAATTTTTCTCTTGAAAAATCCCATTGTTCTCTTTGATATCGTTCTATACGAGTCCGGCAGTTATTTTTCGTTTAGATCGCTTGTCTATTGGTTTTATACAGTAGCAAACGACCAACCCAATAGTATTTCTGATCCACTGTTCAATTTTTTCCAATGCCCATCAATTTTGTACAGTACTTGTTTCTTGTACGTCGCTTTTTTTCATGTTTTTCTTCGCTGCACGCTTCTACATGAATATTCTTATTCAATCTCACCGCACATCGAACAATAGCGTACTGGTGGGTTTGGACGCCCGTGATTGTAGTTGAGGCAACGCTCTTTCGGTGGCGTTATCTTTCGCAACCTTTTCGATCATCATTTTTATTGTCGGGACTTTCATCATAACTCTGCCTCTGACTTTTCATCCACGTGTCGATCTCGTATCGGTCAAAGCGCCATTGCGATGCGACCTTGGATGCTGGAACCTCTCCGGTCTGTGCCATTCGATACAGTTTGCTGCGGCTGAGTTTCAAGTAGCCAACTAATTCATCAAGGGTGAGCCATCTATCGTTTCCCATCATCACCTTTCTGCAAGTGAAGTATTAAGTAGACAAAGCGAGTGCTATTGAGTGGCTATTGAGTGCTATTGAGTGCTATTGAGTGCTATTTGTATGTTAATTGACACAGCCAGTATTATCAATACTTAACTGTCGTTAAAAGTACAATATGGTTGATACTCTAACGACGCTGAGTTATTGGGTTTGATCAAACAGTGCGCACATTTTCTCGAATGAAAAATTAACAGCTAATATAAATCTACCATCATGATGTAACTTTGCAATTTTTTAACGATTTTATATCTATATTTTGGCAAAAGAAAAGTCTTATCTTTCTGCATTGATTGGGGTTTGAAGTCCAGTGGTACAAATACATAACATGTTATTGAATATGTTACGCGGGAAGTGGCTATATTTTTCACTAAAATTTCACGGGACACCCTGAAAATTTTAGTCCAGCCTAGTCCCCAGTTTCATTTCTATTTCGTAGTTTGAGTATCATGACATTTATAATTCCAGGATGTCATGGATTACTCAATATAGGGTGAACAACAATAATCCCGTTTAAACAAGCATTTAGGCATCTCCGATAATATACTAATTGATATCATATATTTATAATTTATATTAATTAATATATAATTGTATAAATCTTGCTAATAAGGACTTTAGCGAGTGCTCGATGAAATTCGACAATTTCTGCTGGAATTTAAACATATTGTGACTTCATGTCTTTCCCCTATAAGTAGTTTTTGAATATTGAAAAATAGGGATCGTTATAAATGGAAAATTACGATGAAAAATCTATGCCCCAATTGTGAAAAAGAAACAGATATCAATTTAGTCAAGGAAAAAGAGTCTTACCAGATTCGTGGTGAGAATATTGAAGTCGATGCTGAGTATTTTCATTGTCGAGAATGTAATGAGGAATATGAGAATACACGTGATGATGATGCATTGGCAACAGCTTACCGTAAATATCGGTCCTATCATAATATGTTGCAACCTGAGACTATTCGGGAATGGCGTAAGCGTTATGGTTTGACCCAACGCGAGCTAAGTAAATTACTGGGTTGGGGTGGTGCAACACTAAGTCGTTATGAAAATGGTGCCTTACAAGGGGAAGCGCATGAAAAAATATTGCGTTTGGCAATGAAACCGGCCAATTTATTAAAGTTAATAGAAGAGGCTCCAGATGCACTTGGTGAAACCAAGTACAAAAGGCTTACCTCTGAGTTGCATGTTGCTGAAGAAGAATCATGTTCGTTTGCAAGGCTATTTGAAGAACGTTTTGGAGGATATGATCCGGATATCAATAGTGGCTATCAGAAGTTTTCCTTGTCAAAATTGTTTAATATTATTTTGTTTTTATGCCGAGGCGGCCAGTTAATTACTAAACTAAACAAATTGCTCTTTTATGTGGATTTCAAGCATTTTAAGGATTATACCGTATCGATTACGGGCGTCAGATATATTCATCTTCCACATGGTCCAGTGCCTGATCAATACAGGTTTTATTGTGCTGAATTGGAGAGGGAAGGCAAGTTGATTACCGGCGAAGTACAGATTGGTGATTTTATTGGTGAAAACTGTGTGTCCCAGATCGAAGCAGATTTGTCGATATTTTCGGATACCGAGCTAAAGATTTTAACTGAAATTAAAGATTACTTTAAAGACTATAATTCGAGCCAGATTAGGGAGATCTCACATAGAGAAAGTGCCTATGTTAAAACAGAAGAGAATGATGTTATTTCGTATGAGTATGCGAGTAGTTTGAAAATTTAACTAAAAAAGCTTGAAAGGTGAAGTATTACATTGTAAGCATGTATTTAAAAAATAGTAGTAAACTGCTAACTAAACGCAAGGAATGAACTTAAAATATCGAACACAGCGTCGTTATGATGCTAAAAAATAAAATCCAAATGCATGCTTAACCAATAACAAAAATTAGAAAAATATTGGAAATACTAACTAATAAGATCAGATTTAATTTAAATAGGTTTTATATAAATCAACATACCAAACATCGGATGGTCGATATAGTGTAATTCCCGGCTGCGCATTTTACGATGTTCTTTCATTCGATAAAGCTCAAAACCACTTTCACCCGCAGTCGATCGCTTTCGGTAGATAAGATCGGTGCTAAAATGTAGAAATTTTGAACGCGACAATACAATTTGCCCCGTCACTTCATAAACTTTACTGTCAGGTGAGGAAATACCCGAAGCGCCGGCTGGATGGGCATTTGCTGGATTAGTATTTTGTGTGGCACTATTGTCATTGCTTCCCTGTACACTCACGACTTGACCGCCTTTTAAAATAGCCTTAAAACCCTGCTTACGTTTTCTTACCGGTTGCCGCCACGCCATGTGTATAATCGGTGTATATTTGGGGGCTGCTGAAAGTTGATTATATTGCTTCGATAAGCCAAATAAACCATTGCTCAATGTCATAAAAGCGACCGAGCTACCGCGGCGCATGCTACTTTCGCCAACGGCACTAATCTGAAAGCCTGCGGAGATATCTGGCAGTACGG
>QILK01000041.1 GCA_003233345.1 Gammaproteobacteria bacterium
ATTTTTACCGACGTATATCAGACTGCTATCCGAATGTTAACCAGACGGGATCATTCAGCCTATGAAGTTTTTGAAAAACTGACCCGGAAAAATTTTCCCGAAGAAGATATAAACAAGGTTATTCAATTACTTACGGATGAAAATCTGGTCAGCGACAAGCGTTTCAGCGAAGTCTATACACGAATGCGGGTGGAAAAAGGTTTTGGCCCGATGAAAATTCGCCAGGAACTGCGTGAACGCGGTGTTGACCGTGAACTCATAGATACTGAAATCAGTAAATATACAACGGATTGGCAGACGCGGGTGAAACACGTCAGGGAAAAACGCTTTGGTGAGACATTGCCAGAGGAGTGGAATGAGCACGCGCGTCAATCCAGATTTTTACAGGCACGCGGTTTTTTATCCGAACATATACACTCTGCTTTAAAAAACACCTCATTTTAGTCCCAGATTCAAAAGTTTATGTTGTAAATCGACTAAAACGTGGGCAAAATTCCAATCTGAAAAACCAACACTAGACTGTGGCTGTAGCAATGAAATCAAGCAATGAAATAAGAGAAGCGTTTTTGAGTTTTTTTGAAAAACACGGTCATCAGCGTGTGTCTTCAAGCTCTCTGGTTCCAGCAAATGACAAAACGTTGTTATTTACCAATGCCGGAATGGTGCCCTTTAAAGACGTATTTCTCGGCAATGAAAAGCGACCCTATTCACGGGCAACCAGTTCACAACGCTGCGTGCGTGCCGGTGGAAAACACAATGATCTAGAAAATGTTGGTTATACTGCGCGCCACCATACCTTTTTTGAAATGTTGGGGAATTTTAGTTTTGGTGATTATTTTAAACGCGAAGCCATTAAATACTCGTGGGAGTTTTTAACCAAAGTATTAAAAATTCCTGCTGACAAGCTTTGGGTGACGATCTATGAAGAAGATAATGAAGCGGCTGATATCTGGTTAAACGAAATGAAGGTCGACCCGAAAAAATTCGGTCGTATTGGTGCCAAGGATAATTTCTGGTCGATGGGCGACACCGGCCCGTGTGGGCCTTGCTCGGAAATATTTTATGATCATGGTCCTGATATTCCCGGCGGACCACCAGGTTCAAAAGAGGAAGACGGTGATCGTTATATCGAAATCTGGAACCTGGTGTTTATGCAATATGATCGCAGCAGCGATGGCAAGATGAACCCATTGCCAAAACCGTCTGTAGACACCGGTATGGGACTGGAACGTTTGGCGGCCGTGCTCCAGGGTGTGCATAGCAACTATGAAATCGATCTGTTTAAAAACCTGATCAAGGCAACGGCCAAAGCCACCGGGGTCAAGGTTTCTGATAATAAATCATTAAATGTCATCGCCGATCATATTCGTTCCTGCGCGTTTCTGGCCGTTGATGGTGTTGTGCCTTCAAACAAAGGTCGGGGATCGGTGTTACGCAGTATCATTCGTCGCGCCGCTCGACATGGGTTTGATCTGGGGATGAGCAAACCGTTTTTCTATACACTGGTAGACCCACTTTGTCAGGAAATGGGTGCGGCATTTCCTGAGCTGGTTAAAAATCGTGACCAGGTGATCAAGGTGCTTAAAACCGAAGAGCTACAGTTTGCTAAAACCCTGGCGCAGGGGATGAAGTTGCTGGATGCTTATATCGGCACTTTGCAAGGTCAAGTTATCGATGGCAAATTTGCTTTTGAGTTATACGATACTCATGGTTTTCCGATCGACATGACCGCAGATAAAGCCCGTGAGCACAACCTGACGGTGGATAGGCAAGGTTATCAGAACGCCATGCAAGCACAGCAGCAGCGCGGGCGTGATCACGGTACATTCAAGATTGATTATACCGATCGCATTAAAGTCGATTCAAAAACTGAATTTAGCGGTTACCAACACTTGAACGAAGCGGTAAAAGTGCTGGCACTCTATTGTGATGGTGAGTCCGTCAAGGCATTAAAGCAAGGACAGCAAGGCGTGGTCATACTCGATCGATCACCGTTTTATGCTGAGTCCGGCGGCCAGGTCGGTGATGCTGGCATGTTAAGTACTGGCAGCAATCATTTTCAAGTAATGGATACCCAAAAGCAAGGTGAAAGCACCTTTCTGCATATTGGTGAAGTCAAGCAAGGGACCCTAAAAGTTAATCAAAAAATCAATGCAGCCGTCGATGCAAAATCGCGAGCGGCGATCGAGCTTAATCATTCTGCCACCCATTTACTACACGCAGCGTTAAGACAAGTGTTAGGTGACCATGTTTCACAAAAAGGCTCATTGGTCAACGCCGAGCGATTGCGTTTTGACTTCGCTAATCCTGAGCCAGTGTCCGCAGATCAAATAACGGAAATCGAAACCTTGGTCAACGCACAAATCCGTTTAAACAGCGCCGTTGAAACCAAGGTGATGGATTTTGATTCGGCGGTTAAAGCCGGGGCGATGGCATTATTTGGTGAAAAATATGCTGATGAAGTTCGGGTGTTAAAAATCGGGGACTTCTCCACAGAATTATGCGGTGGTACCCATGTCGGTCGGGCCGGGGATATCGGTCTCTTTAAAGTAACGACTGAAACCGGAACGGCTGCAGGTATCCGCCGAATAGAAGCGATCACCGGTGCGGCAGCCTGGGCGGCGGTTGGGGCCATGGAAAAGGATTTGCAACATATTGCCAGTTTATTAAAAACCAGCCCGGATAAAGTCGGCGAAAAACTATCACAAGTATTGGCACAAAATAAAAAACTGGAGAAAGCGCTTGAGCAATTCAAGTCCAAGCTGGCAAGCAACCAGGGCAGCGACCTCGCCGATGGTGCGATTGATATCAAAGGCGTAAAAGTCCTGGCCGCGCAGATGGAAGGTGCCGATGCCAAATCATTACGCGAGACTGTCGACCAGCTTAAAAACAAACTTGGTTCAGCGGCGGTGGTACTCGCCAGTGTTAACAACGGCAAAATCAGTCTGGTCGCTGGGGTCACTAAAGATCAGACCAAAAAGATCAAAGCCGGCGATCTGGTTAATATTGTGGCGATGAAGGTCGGCGGAAAAGGCGGCGGCAGGCCGGATATGGCCCAAGCCGGTGGCGATAATCCAGCGGCATTATTGGATGCATTACGCGCGGTCCCGGATTGGGTTACCGAAAAACTGGGATAAAAAAAATAGTAACCGCAATCAAACTGGAAAAGCTATGGCGTTAATTGTGCAAAAGTACGGGGGCACCTCTGTTGGCTCGGTCGACCGGATCGAAAAGGTTGCAGAAAAGCTAATTCACAGCAAACAGCAAGCCCACGATCTGGTGGTTGTGGTCTCGGCCATGAGTGGTGAAACCAATCGCCTGATGTTGCTGGCAAATGAAATCGATGCGAATCCAGTTCCGCGTGAACTCGATGTATTGTTATCAACCGGCGAGCAAGTCACCATCGCACTATTATGTATGGCATTAGAGAAAAGAGGATTTCCAGCGCGATCCTATACTGGAACGCAAGTACAAATATTGACAGACAGCGCGCATAACAAGGCGCGTATTAAAGACATTGGCGATGCCAATATACGTCAAGATCTCGACCAGGGCCGAATTATCGTAGTAGCCGGATTTCAAGGGGTGGACGACAAAGGCAACATAACCACGCTCGGGCGCGGCGGCTCAGATACCACGGCGGTGGCGCTGGCGGCGGCACTTCAGGCAGATGAGTGCCAGATCTATACCGATGTCGATGGTGTTTATACGACCGATCCGAAAATGGTTCCAGAAGCACGAAGACTAGAGCGGGTTACTTTCGAAGAAATGCTCGAACTAGCCAGTTTGGGATCAAAAGTACTGCAAATCCGTGCGGTTGAATTTGCTGGAAAATATAATGTGCCATTGCGGGTTTTATCATCATTTGAAGACGGTCCGGGTACCTTAATTACCTACGAGGAAGAGAATATGGAAGAGGCGCTAATTTCGGGTATAGCCTTTAATCGGGATGAAGCAAAATTGACCATTGTGGGTGTGCCGGATCAGCCAGGAATTGCATCAATGATCCTCGAACCAATATCAGATGCCAATGTCGAAGTAGACATGATCGTGCAGAATATTGCGGCGGATTCGACCACTGACTTTACCTTTACCGTGCATAGAAATGACTACACTAGGGCTATGGATATACTTAAGAAAATATCAGCCGATTTGCAAGCTCGCGAGGTTACCGGGGACAACAAGATTGTTAAAATATCCCTGGTTGGTGTAGGGATGCGCTCTCATGCTGGCATTGCCAGCAAAATGTTTCGCACATTAGCAGCGGAAGCCATTAATATTCGGATGATTTCCACTTCTGAGATCAAAATTTCGGTGGTGGTGGACGAAAAATACCTGGAACTGGGTGTACGCGCATTACACGAAGCATTTGAACTCGAAAAGGCGTAGAATATACTGTAAGTAATGGGTAACACCATGGCTTAAAACCCTGATATCTTTGGGGAAAATTATTAAAATAAAAATAATGCAAAGGAATGAGCGTACTGCGATAGAAATCGTTTTAGATTTTGCATATGTGGACGCTAAATATTTTATCGGCAGGGTTTCCGCCGAAATCGGGAATGTAGTAGGTGATTGTATAAACAAGGAGACAACTGATGTTAATTTTAACGCGCCGTGTGGGTGAAACCCTCATGATTGGCGACGATGTCACAGTCACAGTGCTGGGGGTCAAAGGCAATCAGGTGAGAATAGGCGTGAACGCGCCAAGAGAAATCGCGGTACATCGCGAGGAGATCTATGATCGAATTCAAAGAGAAAAGGAAGCCCAAGCAAAAGCAGATGGAAAAAGCGAAGACGCAGTGGAAAACAAATAGGTTTTCCAGATTATCCAGGGGCCTTGAACATAGGGCCCTTTTTCTTGTCCCGTCATTTAAACCAATCTATTAAATACACCTTTCAAATATATCGTTCAAAAGGGCTATAATTCGCCTTGCAAAATAGTTAGGATTTTATCCTATTATCGACCACTTTTACTTTAATTTCGCGGCTGCACTTGCTATCCTTGCATCCTTATCGGGGTGGCCATATTGTGATGGTACGGGTGGTATAGGGCTGATAGAGAGTGAACAGTCAGACTATACAAAAGTAAATGCCGACGTTAAAAAGACAGAGAACGGGGAATAGCCAGACAAGTACTGGTATAGCTAAATATGACAAGTAACAAACTAATAGCAATAATATTGTGTGTGATCATTGTTGGGTGCGCACCGCCAAAAAAAGATAAAAGCGGAAAAAAATCCAGAGTGCCAGATCAATTTAAAGGCATTTTTGCGATAGACAAGACGCCAAA
>QILK01000120.1 GCA_003233345.1 Gammaproteobacteria bacterium
ATGTTTTTTACTGATTCAGTAGCGGCATTTAGCAATATACGCCAGGCAATAAAACCGGGTGGTCGCATAGTATTTATTTGCTGGCAGTCGATCAAGGACAATCAGTGGGTCAACCTTCCGCTACAAATTACCGGAAACCACATCCCCTTGCCACCGCCTGCGACCCCCGGAGATCCAGGCCCGTTTTCATTTGCGGATCCGTATAGAGTCGAGCATATTCTGACCAGCGCCGGATTTGCCAATATATCAATCCAGCGCTTTGAAACAAAATTTATCGTCGGTGAAACCGCGAATCACGCAGTAACGTTTTTGACTAACATCGGCCCGGCTAGTATAGCCCTTCGAGATTCGGCAGTTGATGAGCAAGCCCGACAGCTTGTTGTCGCCGAACTACATAATGCACTTGAACAACACAAAACCAAACAAGGAATTTTATTGGATGCCGCAGCATGGATCGTAACATGTGATCGGAACTAATGCAGTTTGTTCGATTAGACCCAATTTTCTAATTTCAATTTAGGTACATTCTTAACATGTTTGGTATTATTGGTGACTAGAACCATTCCCAGGCTCAATGCATGTGATGCGATTAACGTGTCAAGTGAGCCAATGGGTTTTCCTATATTTTCTAAATGTGCTCGTACTTGGCCATATTGGTCAGCTGCGAATTCATCCCACGGCATAACTGTCAAGTTGCAGGCGAATGCGTCGATAACCCCTTTATTTATTTTCTTTGAACTGGACTTCGCTACACCAAATAGCAATTCACCGTATGAAATCATTGAAAGATGGATCTGCTTCATCTCCAAGGTCATCAGGCGATCCAGAATACGCGAAGTTCTATTTTTAATTATAAAACTAGCAGTATCCGTATCGAGCATAAACTGATTCAACATATTCTTTGCCATCAATCAAAAAGTTCCCGATCCTCTGCTTGTGGATCCTCGCGAGTTTCCATAAAATCATCTGACACTGCTGGTACATGCTTAAAAAAATGCTCCCAGGTGTTGGGTTTCGGTGACAAAATGATTTTATCGCCAACCCGCTCGATATAAACCTCCTTTCCATCGAAACGATACTCTTTGGGTAACCGCACGGCTTGGCTGCGACCGGTCATAAACAATTTAGCCGTGCTAGCGCGCAACGCATGTTTACAGTTAACTGGAATGGCCTCCGAGGTTGTTTTTTTAGTTGTGCGACGCGCAGTCGCTTTAGCGGTGCGTGTTACTATGAAAGTCTTGGCCGGTTTTTTTCGCTGTTTTGACATTTGAGATCACCTGATTATTTATTGTTTCCAAATTGGTTTGTTCGCCCAGTTTTTCATAGCACTGGTCGAATCTTTATAAAGCATTAATGGATTATCGTCCCACGCAATGGGACTGCCCTTCTCCCGGCCCACTTCATATTGCAGCACACCTTCCGGATCGTCTCATTCACTGTCGACACTACAGAATTCAATGTCTTCCAGCTAGCAACTGTAAGTCAGGCAAATCGCTGCTTCTTTTTTGTTTTACTTACTCATAAGTATTGGCTTCAACATAGACACCCCGCCCTTTGTCTGGAACCTCACAAAACCCACGATATTATATGTGTACTCCTGCGTCATAGTATAGCTACCCATGATAGATATTATAATATCTATCACAGATATTTACCAATATATTATTTCTTGCCCGAAACTGTCGTAAAACCCCTAAAGTGCGAGAGGTTATATTAGAGAGGTCACCGCCTAAAGTGAACTGGGTATATTTCCGGGTCGGTAACCTGATATCTGCATATCTACGTTACCAGTAAATTTATTTAAACCGGTTGATCGATAGAGTTCTTTATATTTAACAGTTTGAAACTTAGCATATTTTTTTATTAAAAAATAAAAAATAACTATAGACAAATAAATATATGTTATGTAGTATGCGTTTCCTGTTCGACGGACTTAGACCTTTTACCTGAGTTTTCCGTTATAGAAAAGCAGACAGATTTTAGAATTTTGTACCCGGCCGACCAGGCCCTACACGCAGAATATTGTTGGTTCGAATCCAGCCAGTCCCACCAAAACTATGGGACTGTAGCCAAATGGTAAAGGCGTCGATTTTAATTCGATAGAAACCCATTGCGGCTTGTTCACTCGGGTACATAATATTTTTATTTATATGCCATCAATGGGAATATTAAACAGGCATATAAAAACGGCTATGCGCCCGGCCGATTAGGCCCAACACGCAATTTTTGTAGCTCAATGGTTAGAGCAGCATGTTTATCACATGAAAGTTGCTGGTTCGAGTCCAGCCAAGAGCCTGAAAAACTCTATTATGGCTTATTCACTCGGGCGCACATTAATTTAAATTTTATCGGCGCTAAACAGGCGGTAGACTGTAAATATGTCTTTGTTGGGTATACTACCTGATAGGATTTATTTGCCAGCTACCGCCTGTTATTATATGGAATGTAGGAAAAGAGAAAAAAATTAAAACAGAAAAACTGATTTAATTTTACGAAATAGTAAGTCTTAAATAACTGATCAACTAAACAGGGAATGATAATGACAAATAATACTCGCCCATTGCCAGAGGAGCAAATGGGACCGGCAGAAAAGCTGCTTAACCTGGTTTTAAACTCATCAGCACATTTATGGCATAACCGTCCAGGCAAAAACATCAACGGGCGTTGGCATCCGAAAAAGGATTCAAAATCCGGTAAAGGCATTGCTGTGGAACCCGGTATGTTTGTTCCAGCAGCCGAGGAATTATATACCAGCTTATTAGAGCTCTATAAATTAAACCCGGAATTAATGGCACGTTTGGCAAGCTATGCATTGGGCGACACCGAGTGGCGCGATCTAAAGGTGGCCTGCTGTGCGCTAATGTTGACTCAGAGCCGTCATGGGGAACCCATTCGCGAGGATGACGGCAGCATTGCTTTTTACGATGATGACTACCGGACCGTCGGCGAAGCAATGATATTGCATTATAAAAAAAGCTCAACCAAAATGCTAACACCGAAGGCCGTGTTACGGGTGGCAGAATTGCTGGAAACAGCTGAAATCGCGACATTGAATCGCGAAGCCGGTTTTGGTGATCCGGCTGGAAACAAGCCATTACTGGGACGCTGGAACAGTGCCGCCACCAAGTGGTTACGCTTTCGTGAAACCAACCAGCCAATGCTGGAAGGTTTAGCGGCATCCGGCTATAAAGAAACAATCAAAAAAATTGCACGAAAAGCCGGCTATAAACCCAAGTCAGAGAGTTTTTTTGCGATTTTGGGTTGGAAGCAAAAACAGTCAAAGGACGGCCACCGAAAAATAGGTCTGGATAACCTTATACTGCATAAGCGTGAGCGTTTTGATGGCCTGGCTGAAGTGGAAATTTGTGAAACAATTGTCAGCCAGAAACTGAAGTATAAGGATGTCGTTGGAAGACTGCCAAAAGAGATCGGTTTGACACCGGCGATCATGGTCGCCTTGTTACCAAGCTTGTCAGATCGCGACTTGCGTCAGTTAACACCAACACTGGAACAGTTAGGTTTGTTAGCAGAACCGGAAGTCAATAATCGTTGGGAAAAGGCAGTTGCTGATGCAACTGATCAGCGTGCTTTGAATATTGCCAAAAATGTACGTAACAAGGAAGTTAAAGAAAAACTGGTAGAGGCTGCAGATAATGCCGCGCGAAGCGCGGTCAAGCAGGTGACTGAAGATATTGATCTGCATGTGATGTTTTTGATTGACAAATCTGGATCAATGGAAGGTGCGATCGAAAATTCTAAAGAAGTCTTGTCACGTATATTGGCTGGATTTCCACTAGAGAATCTGCATATCGCATCATTCGATACCATCGGTACAGTATTGAAACCAAAAACAGCATCGCGAAAAGCAGTGCAACATATGCTGGAACCCGTGGTTGCAGGCGGCGGTACTATACACGCTTCGGCGATAAATGCATTCTATTCAAGTGGTGTGCGTATACCGGAAGATGCCAAGCTTATCGTTATTGTCGTGGGCGATGAGATGGGCGAAAGTCCCAGAGTATTTGCACGCGCGTTTAAAGTGGGCAACTATCATGTTGATGCGATAGCATTGTTATTGAATGTAGCCTGGTCACGTGGTAGCACCGTAAAAGACTGTGCACGCGAACTGGGTGTGCCATTTAGTGAAGTGGAAGTCGCTCATTTTGATGACCCATATCAGGTACCGCGAATATTGCAAGCTTTACTAGATGTACCTCGGTTGCCAGGTACTTTGACCTATGGCATGGTTGAACGGGTAATGAGAACACCATTACTTGAACCTGATGTTAACGGGTTGTAGCTAGTGGACTATCGCAAATTCCTGGGAGTCAAAACAACACAGGTACTTCCCTATCTGGGCGGCATGAGTGTTGACACCCGGGAGCGCCGGTTGCGAGTTAATGTCGAAACGTTACCCGGCTGGTATGCGTTTGTTATCGAAGGAAGGCAAGCAACAATCGAACAGACAAGACAGGATCCTATTGAGGTTCCGGACTTGTCTGCTTTGCCAGTAGCTCATGGACATTTGTCAGCTAGCTGGCTGTTTTTGCCGGGTGCAAAGGTTAAACGGGTTTACTTATTACCCGATGAGCAAGCGCTACCATTATCACCTTGCACCGCAAGACGTTGGTATTCAGGTCACTTATTGTTTGACAGGCTTGAATTTGAAGAGCAGATTGAGGAAACGGTACGCGAGCAATTACAAAAGCGTCAACCGTTAATTGTTGATAGTAAAAAATTGAAAGGCATACCTGCGACACTTCGCGCAGCATTTGCCTATGAACTGTTGACCCTTATAGCCTATGAGCAAAATGTCATTATTTCACCGCACGAGGTTGTAAGTGATTTACGCAATATCGCCGATATAGGCGTTGAAAAAGCACAAAATATAATCGCAACTATTGTATTAAATCGCGAGCAAGAACGACAAAGAGTATCACAAGCACGACAGCGTGTGCTCGAACACAGGATAGTCCGCAGGCAATACCAGCAGAATCAGGCTAGAGAACAGCGTATTATAAATGCATTGGATAATACTGGCGCGCACATGTTGAGCATTCGTTTTATAGGCGATGGACAGGTTGAAACTACCTTTGATTTTATGGGGCAACGATTTATATCAATCATAGAGGAAAACACTCTGCAGGTATTTGACGCCGGTGTGTGTCTGGAAGGTGCTGATGGTAAGTTAACACTGGATAGCCTGCCAGGTGTCATTCGCGAAGCGATCGAAACAGAACAGCTTTATATTACCCGGCATAGCTGATATTAAATAATGAATAGTAA
>QILK01000068.1 GCA_003233345.1 Gammaproteobacteria bacterium
GCGTAAGGTGTGACTATCGTAATTGCCCTTAAGTCCGTTATCACTGCACCAACGTTTCACTAAGCGATTGACGGCTGACACGGTTAAGACGGGCACATGCTGACTATAAAATAAATAATCCGCTGATGCATAGGAATGAACACTCAGCAAATCAGCCACGGCGTTAACCACTGTCTGGTTTATTGTCACTCCTCGATATTTTCCACCTTGGATTGCTTTAGTTCCAGCACATCACCCACCTGTAAATGAGCAAAATCACCCAGGCGAACGGACAACAATTCATTCGCACAGTAGGCGGTATTGATGCCAAAAGTGAACAAACAAAAATCACGCGACTTATTGCTCAAGTAATGTTTAATGCGCTTGATCGCTTTGAGATCACGGATGGGTTCCACCTTGATGCCAGCCCCCTTTCGGGGGTGATTGTCTGACTGCGTTTGGCCTCGGTGCATGAGGCGCTCTCCTTATCAACTCGTGCTCATCTAATAAGGAGAGTTGATCACCATAAAAGCGCCATCAGGGAATATCGATCAAAAATGAGAGTTTTTTACATTTAATATCAATTATTTACCAAATGATTGACCGTCACCGAAAGTAATCAACTGTTACCAAATAGTTGATCAGTTATGAAAGTACCAATAACACCCGATATAATAATTATTGACAACTATTGACAATAGATTTAAATCTAGATAAAAGGAGACTACCACTATGGCTACATTAAATATCTCTATTCCTGACAACATGCGAGAATGGATTAACGCTCAAATCAAGAATGGTAAATACACAAGTGCAAGTGATTATTTGAGGGATTTAATCAGAAGTGACCAAAGAGAATTGCAAAATCTTGATAACAGGCTACTTGCTGGTCTCAACAGTGCAGCAACAACACCGCTTGATATGAAAAAAACCAAAGCAAAGGCACGGTTACAGAAATAACACAATAACACGAGCACTTAACTTATTATGATCAAAAAAAATGTGATCGAAGGTTTTCGTAGAATATCACTTCTACCATCGCGCAGAGACTCTGGCCGTGTGGCACGTAAATTAAAAGCCATAGAATGCAAAGCAGGCAGAACACTGCAAGATATATCCGGCACAAAAGAATATACCAGAACTGCTTCATCAAAAGCTATCGAAAGATACAATACTCGTGCGCGGAGAGTCGTGAGGGGATCCTTATCATCGTGGCTCACTCCTGTAGTAGCAAAGCAAAAAGTCACTAATCCTATGGTTAGTTGGCTCAACAATCAGACGAAAGCTAATAACGCGCAAAAAACAGATAGAAAGAAAAAAGAATTCGAAGAAATATTATTGGAAATGCAACTCAATAATGAAGAGATTCAGGAAGTCATGAAGTGGCGTGATGCAGTTGAAAAATCAAATACAGAACTCATAATAGGTAAAAATGACGAAATTGAACTTGAGTTAGATAAAACAAGAAAATAACATTTGAATTAGGAAATATAATGAATTCAAAATCAGAATTACCTTCTGACATAACTTCAAGTCATCAATTATCAGAAACGAATAACCAAGAAAATAATTCAACAAGTTCAATATTAGACGCAGTGCCAGAAGAAAATAGTACGCAACATAAAATCTCTAAAACAGTTTCTTTGAATAGCTTTTCGAGTCCATTGCCGCCACCAGAGATTCTAAAACAATATGAGGATATGGCACCGGGAACAATCGAACGATTGTTAAGCGCAGTCGAAAGTGACGCTAAACATATCAGACATATAGAGATTGCTGAAGTTAATAATGAAACTAAAAAATTAGAGGCAATTATTGATATTGAGAAAGAAGAATTAAGAGCAAGAATAAGTGAAGCAAACAAAGCACAAATTTTTGCTTTAACGCTTGGCATTATTGGTATAGTGGCTGGATTAATTACCGTTATTACTGGTTCCCCAGTGTCAGGGGCTGCTATAATTGGATCTACGTTTGCCGGGGGTTTAGGGATGGCTTTCATTGGTGGTAGAAAAGGATCTGCAAAAAATGATGATAACGAAGATGAATAAAAATCAGCGGGAGGATATTGCCGATAATGTCATTTCAGAACGAAAATCGGGTGCTGACATGGCGCGACTATACAAAGATCGTCGCTCAACATAGACAGCCAATCGAATAATTATAAATCACCCAACAAGTGTAACTTTACGTACCCTTGTCGTATTTGACTCGATTTTATCAAAACACTTGAAATAGGAAGAACTACTTTTTATCGGCATTTCCTGCCAAAGAAAATTGAACAACTTAAACTTCAAGAATAGAATTTCTATGTCGCGTTAGGTACCTTTATGGGATTTGACCCACCATTCCATGTAAGTTATGTTCCGGCAAGTAAGTTTGGTGGATACCAAAGTCTAACATGAAGCAATACAATACTGCTGTGAAAATTCACCATTTACCAATTTATGATTTATGGGAAAGTACCCAGAGATACAGAAACATCAAACTGGATTAATGAGATTCAATCAGTAACAGATTTGATTTTAGCGGAAATCTTTAAGGGAAAAGGATTTGAAGTAGCATTAACCAAAAGAACAAGGGATGGTGGCAAAGATATAATTGCAGTTCATACTGATGCGCTTGGAATTAAAAATAAATATTTCATAGAGTGTAAACGTCATGCCGAAGATAATACTGTAGGTGTTGATATTGTCAGAGGGCTTCAAGGTATAAAAAACACTAAAGATGGTCCGAATAAAATAGTTATTGCTACAACATCATTTTTTACAGCGGATGCAAAGAAATTCGTAGAAAACGAAGCTGCCAGTAAGTGGGATATAACGTTGGCTGATTATGACGATTTACTAAATTGGATAAATGAGTACAAATAAAGCTAACAAGGCAAATTCACTCGGACGGCAAAAATCGCCGTTCCTCCTATGAGTTTATACATTATTATAGTAATGATAATTCAAGTCAATACTTAAATAATCGCAAAAATCCTCTGAAAATCAATTTTCGAGTGCATGAATTCACTTATCTCAAAAGGGAGTTTTATGCACAACTCAAATGCAACAAAACAACGGCCATCACTGTTAACTATTAAATTGTTTGCAGCAAAGCATCCTGCATTCACTAAATCAATGCTTCAAAGCTCGGTATTTTATCGCACTGAAAATGGATTCGATCGAGGCATCAGTATACGAATGGATTGATAGGCAAAATGAAGAGAGTAAACAAGCCGGTAGTGAGTAGCTACCGGCAAACAACATATAGAAGGAGCCATTATAATGTCAGAAAATTATACATCAAGTGTTATCTCTCTACTTAGTGCTAACCCATTCGGTCATACAAAACCCACTAGCTTATTGAATGATATATTCAACACAAAATATTCAGGAGGAAATCACACCGTTAAATGCATCTTTCACGATGATAAAAATCCATCACTATCAGTCAACTTCGATACTGGTGCTTTTAAATGTCAGGCATGTAGTGAACATGGAACGGATATGACTGATATCTATATGAAGCATTTCGTCATGAATTTTAGTCAAGCCAGAAATGAATTAAAACGTCAAGACATTAAGCTTGCTTATCGAGAAAGTGATATGCCTAACATGACATTAAATCAATTAGCCAGCAATGGAGCCACAAAAGAAAAACAACCCTCCACGAGTCAACCTATCACCTGAGTTGATTGCAGAAATATTTCCCAAACAACTCAGCGCAGGATTCACGTATCAATCATTACACCCCTATCGTGATGACGATGGATTAATCATCTATTGGCGAGTAAGATTCGTGCATCCCGACGGATCAAAGAAAGTCATGCCGCTAAGTTATGAGAATGAAAAATGGAAAATAAAAGAGCCCGCGTTCGAGGGATTAAAACCATTATACAACCTGCATTTTTTGCAAAAGGCACCACGAGATCAGACGGTGTATTTGGTGGAGGGTGAAAAATGTGCCGACGCCATCGTGGGCAGAATGGGGATAGGCATGACCTCTGGAGGGGCGGTCTCAGCGAAAGGGGCTGACTGGTCGAAGTTAAAAGGTCGAAGTTAAAAGGTCGAAGTTAAAAGGTCGAACCATCATAGTGATACCCGACAACGATCCTGCTGGGCACAAATATGCGACAGAAGTAATGAAAGCACTAGCTACTCAGACTGAAAAGGTAAGCTTGCTAGATATTAGCCAACTGGAATTAGCCCCAGGACAAGATATTGCGGATTGGTTTGAGATATCTATGAACAATACGATCGAAAGATTAAACAGCATGAAAGCGATACAGCCAGTAGTTAGTACTGACATACAAGCACCAAACAATCATAAAGAAAAATCAGCAAGCGATAAGTACACGCCGTTATTCGGACAGTTTTATCGTTTCAACGAGAGTATTTATGTGGAAGACAAATCAAATAAAAAACACATTGAAATATGTAAGTTCGTCGAGATAACAGCATTCACTCGATGTAGTGAATCAAAAGATTATGGTGCAGTTGCTACATTTAAAGGCAAGTCAAAAAAACTAATCACCTTACACTTTGATTTTAAAAATATGCATGTAGGCACAGAACTTATAGAAAGGTTCTCAGACACAGGGTTATACATCAATCCTGCTAAATCAATAATCTTCAAACAATACATTGCTGCCGCTTGCGAACGTCAAGCTAAGTGCCTACGTCGATCATTGAAGCCAGGTTGGTTTAATGGAGAATCTACGAATTTTGTACTACCTGATAAGGTAATAGGTACGGCTGATGACATTATCTTCCAACCAAAAGAGCCGTCGTCATTATCAGAAACGATTAAGCAATTAGGTTCCTTACAGGACTGGAAAGCGGCAATAGAATCAAAGCTACCAGGCAATCACTACCTTGTTGCATCACTAGGGTTATCTTTATCATCGCTATTACTTAACACCGCAAAACTAGAAAATCGTGGGTTCAATCTCTGTGGATGCTCTGGCAGCGGAAAAACCACAGCCATTCAAGTTGCTGCCACATTATTTGGCGATGGTACGCAGCCAGGACAGGGAGTTGATAACATCTATACACAACAATGGAACAGCACCGCTAATAGCATGGAGATGCTAACCAGTCAGCATAACGATCTACCCATGATTATCGACGAACTGGGAATGCTCGACGATAAGAATTTTGGCAAAACGATATACCGCATGTGTAGTGGTACCATAAAGGGTCGGTTAACCGCTTCATCAAAACTGAAAGAAGTGGGAACTTCGAGAAACATCATTTTAATGAGTGCCGAAATCCCTATCTTTGACAAAGTAAGCGAGAATGGAACTCCACCTAAAGCAGGACAGTTAGTTCGCTTTGTCGACATTGCTGTTACGAAGGAAAATATGGTGACGGAGTTACATGGTGTTGCTAATGCAAAATTATTCATTGAAGAACTGAAACTCAACTGTGGAAAATATTATGGCACGGCTGGTCCTGAATTTATTCGATGTTTAATTGCTGACGATACCGTCGATATTCTCGCACTTCGCAAAGCTGCCGAAAATGAATTGGCTGAAGCCAATCCTGGTATTTCATCCGAGCATCAGCGGGTGTTCCGACACTTTGCGCTAGTGGTGGTAGCACTGCGATTAGCTCATAAATACAGCGTTCTCGATAATGATCTATCGGAATCAATATTGGTGGTAGCAAAGGATTACATAGAAACATCAGGGTCATTAAATGATGCGCATCGTGCTGTCACCCATCTCCGTGAATCACTAATAGCAAAAATCCATCAATTCGATATCCCTAAAATTGGATACAAAGTACCTGGAGGTTGTGAGCGGCAAGGGCTTATCATTGGCAATGTCCCAATGACATCATCCGACGATAACAACAAACCAAAAAGCTTAGATGGATGTAAAGTGGAAACGGTAATAAGTGGTCCTCCGCTTGATGAACGGTACTTTTTGATGACAAAATTAGCAATCACTAAAATCCTAGGGTCATACCCATTTCAAGAAACAATCGAGTACTTGAAAGCGTTAGGATTACTCAATACTGATGCTGGAAGATTAACTGGAAAAAAGCGGAGTTTTCCTGGCGAAGGGCGAGTGAGATATTACGAAATTAGCTTCGATTTTCTCGAAAATTAAACCCTACAAAGTGTAGGTGCCCCAGTGCCCCACCTGCCCCACCGTTTTTGCATATATATTTCAAAACCTCCTAATTTTCATATTTTAGTTGATTAAAACGGTAAAACGATTAAAAAATAATCATTTTACCGTTTTCACAGAAAACTGGTAAAAACGGTGGGGCAGGTGGGGCACTGGGGCACTACTACTACTACTACTAAAATAAATTATATATATATAGTAGAAAGAGGACTATTAGGTTTTTTATCCTACCCACCAAAAGTGCCCCAGTGGGTGCCCCACTTGATTTTTGAGTGGGGCACTTTAAGATCAATATATTTCCACAAAAAAATAAAAGTGCCCCAGTGTCCCAAAGGTGTCCCAGTGGGGCACCTGAATGGGGCACTCCCACAAATTAAAAGATGTTTTTATTGCCCCGGTGATTTTTTTTTCCGTGGAGGTTAATTTGGGTATTTTTATACAACGCCGGAAAAGGATAATTCTAGTAATTTAGTCATTTTTTAACCACGGTGTTGTTCATGTATTGATCATCAGTATTTTGATTAACTGACTTGTCTAAAACAGTATTTTTTGCCGTATCATGCTTGATTATGTCCAAAATTCACACCGAAGCAATCCGCAATAAATCGCCGGTGATACCGATAGAAAATTCAATGCTCGGCTTGATGAAATAATTAGAAATGAAGGTTACAAGTGGTACAAATGGAACAATAAACAGCTTTAAAAAACAAGCGGCGCGGCTTGCGGTGTGTCGTTTTAGAATAACAATGAGTTTTCAGGATGAAGGAGGAATACGGCAGAAGATATAAAGCTCAAAGTAAGTAATTAATCAATTATTGATCATTATTTACTTGAAAAACAACTTAGAGCAATACCAATTCTGTAGCTAAATGGGGTATGCATACCTATTTTTTAACTCAATATACAATTGCGGCCTACAAACTAGGAGATTAGTTTTCCATATTTATTGCATTTTGGTAATTACATGCTATTATTTTGGAAAATAAAGGGGTTAAATATGAATTTATCAATCACTAATATTATTGATCGTCAAAATGACATTATCAACTCTACCCCCGATGTTTTACCACTGCCCAAATTTACTAGTTATGCTGTTTGTAACCTGAGGGGTGGGATTGGAAAAACGAGTTTGAGTTTTAACTTATCTTATGAAGCTGATAATTGCTTGGCTGTCGATACGTGCCCACAAGGTAATCTGTCTTATTTTTACGACAATCTTTATTTTCAAAATAATACAACAACAGTAAAAGACTTGATTTTACCATATATGCTCCCTGGGTTAGGAAAAGCATCAAGGGTGGCAAAAAGAGTTTCTGCTTCTAATCAGTTCTTTTCACAAAAAAACACATATTATATAGCTTCAACTAGTGATCTATATACTTTGCCATCACAAATGTCTACTGCAATAAATCAGGCTAAATCAATTTCAGGAGCACAACAAGCTACAGCTATCGATTCAATGTTGTACTCATTGAAAAACGAAATAGTAAGGGAGATGGGTGAAACTAAAACAGAAAAATGTTTGATAG
>QILK01000134.1 GCA_003233345.1 Gammaproteobacteria bacterium
AACCTGATAAACTCAATCACTCTGCTAGTCCAATTTAGATCATTTGGATCAATAATACATACTCGGCAACCTTGCTGTTCACATTCAATTTCTACCCCTTTAGAATCATCTATCATGAGCGCTATTCCATAATAACCAGGCGCTTTACTAAACCTAGAATAATCAGGATGTTTAGCAGCGTCTCTATTATGTGTCATTTGATTTACTATTCCATCCAACCTTATGCCAAGAAAGTAGAACCAGGACTTCAAGTAAAGCGGACTTCTCAATGACGTTGTATATATCCATATATCATGGTTTGCCGATACTTGTCTTAATAGCTCCTTCGTCCCCTTTCGAAGTTTCTCGCGAAAAAATAGTCTTTGCGGATACCCTGGCGACTCAACACCACAAGAAAAACTCTTAGTGGTTTCAATTAGTGTATCGTCTAGATCAAATGCTACCTTCATACCAAGTGGTTATAGCTATATAATTAGGGAGACCCGAAGGTTTCGTTATCACGTTTTAATTTTATTAAATTATACCATGTATTAATTATTTGTATCAGTCGTTTACATAATGTTCACCTCGTTAGACCAAAAAAGCGTATGCTTTTTGGGTTCGCCAATTCATTTTATTTAATAACAAAACACCCCAGGGAAAAGGGCCAAAATAAAAGAGGGGAGTCGATAACTTAATATCCTGAATCCGTGAGTTAAACCAAAGCCAAGTCTTGTATATAACCTATTAGTATTTATTTACTAGACAAATAAGTTAAATACAAGACCCGAGCCTAATATGGCGTTATGCATATGTATCACCGGTACTGCGGGGTCAAAAGTAGGGAAGGGGTTTAAGTTTTAAATTTTTTTATATACATAACGCCAAAGCAATGTTACTAAGCTAAAGCATTAATTTATTAATGTCTTTCAAAGCGATGATGTATTAATTCTCTGCTATCTAACTGTAGATGAGTGGTGTACTCTTGCATGTCAGTTTAGTAAAAGAGGAATTTTTCATGTTAAAACAGAGTGAATTAGCTCCGGAAATTGATTCGGTCAATCAAAACAATCAAGCGGTCAAGCTAAGTGTCTATAAAGATAATGCGAATGTAGTATTATATTTTTATCCCAAAGACGATACACCCGGATGTACCATTCAAGCAAATCAGTTTACCGAATTACTACCAGAATTCAAGCTTTGCGACACTGTTGTCATTGGTGTTAGTAAGGATTCATGTAACAGCCATATGGCGTTTATTAACAAATATGAATTGAAAATCGATTTATTAGCGGATACTGACGGTAAACTTTGCGAAAGTTATGGTGTGTGGCAAGAAAAAGAAAAAAATGGTGTTAAGAAGATGGGTATAGTGCGCTCTACGTTTCTAATTAATAAAAGTGGAGTGCTCGAAGACGTGATGTATGGTGTAGATCCAGAGGGTCATGCCAAATTAATGTTAGAAAAAGTGAAACAGCTACAGTAAAATTTGTGTATTAAGCGCTTTAAATAGTGTTTTACCGAAATACAATATTAGGCTACAACAAAATATATTTTAATACTGAAAGGTTAGATCATAACGCAATTTAACCTAATAAGAGGATTATACTATGAGTGTTGACACGTCAACAGAAGTAACCAGCGATAATAGTGCAGTTTGGGATAATCATATATCAGTGCCCGACACACCAAAAGGTTTTACTGTAAGAACAAGCTTTCCCACAAACCAAGATGGTGTTGAAGTCATGTTGGAACGTTGGCAGGCAGGTACAGAAGAACCACCTCATTCTCATCCTGGCGATGATATGACGATTGTTGTTGAGGGTAAAATGTCGATTCAGTTTTATACTCGATCCCCCGACGGACTGATCTTGGATGGTGAAAAAATATTGCTGGGTAAGGGTGATACCGGATATATAAAAGCTGGACGTATTCACGATGCTAAATATATAGAAGAGTGTAAACTGGTTTATGTGCACGACAAGGCGTTCGGGTTTAACACAGAATAGAACGTTCAGGTTTTATATAAATTAACGGTATAAATAATTCTATGTTTAGAAGAAAGGTTAACAAGGAATAAAATCAATAAAATATATTTTGTGGTGGCCTTTAAAACACAAAACGAACGGCGAAAAATGGTCCATCAACACTAATGTCTGCATTGATTGAATCAAGATCATCCAGCTTAATATCCAATCGTCTATATCCAAGTTCAAATCCAATATTTGACTTGGTTGTATAGGCAACTCGGAAAATAATATCGGATATACTATGACCTTCAGCGGCTAAGCCACTGGCTTCCAAGCCCAGCGATAATCCAGAAGCGGGTAGTTTTACCGATAAATTACCATATAACATTGGTACGGGACCGGTAAAATCCACCGTTTCATTCGCATTTGCGGCGACTGATGAGGCGCTGGCTTTTCCATCAAATATTTTTGTATTAATTCCAAGGTCGAAGCTGACATTAGAATCAACTAATTTGTAATAGAGTATGACATCCGTTTGATTTAGTTCAACTGTCGAAGTGATATCACTATTGACATTAAAGGTCTGGCCATTAAAGTTAAATGTCGCGCCAACTGTTCCGCTACCATCAAGTTCCAAATTAGTTCTTACTAGTTTGATATTGGGTAATACGGGTATTCGATGTTCGATCGCAATCCAAAAGAATGAATCTGTATCATCTTCTATATTTAAACTGGATTTAATGTCTGCATTTGTGCCCGTAGTGCCTATAGTACCGTCTGGACTGTAATCCCATATGGCAGCGCCTAGTTTTACACTGGATTTTGCCGCCCATGCACTTGACATTCCTATTCCTACAAAGACTAAACTGATTATTATTGTTACTATTTTATTTCGCATAGTGTTCTCCTTAAAGTGCCTTTTCCCTCGCCAGACTTCGAGCATAATACATAATATCATGAACAAATTAAGTATACAGAGTTAAATGAAAGGCTTTTCATGGGAAGTGGTAGATAGTTTAGAAATTTCATTTCACTTTCCTTTAGTTTAGTTTGTTTATGCGAAAGACTCGGAGAGCAAAGAATAAATAATTTTTCAATTGACGGATTCGTTAACTAGTAGTTAACGAATTGGAAATAACATACTGTAATCATGATATTTTTTGACTATATTTCATTTTTAACTAACCTCGGGCACTGTGCAAATAAGTAACGAGTTCTTTGTCGCCTCATATATGGATATTGCAACGAAAAATATTTTATTCGTACTGGTGATTGCTCTGGTCGCTCTTTCAGGTTGCAGTCAAACCATTATCAGATTTGTATGGGGATAGCGTAGAACATCTCCGAACGCTCTGATCCCGCGATATAGCTTGAATCGTAAATTTCCAAATCAGCTGTGTAGGTGTGTTTTTTCCCCGATTGAATAAGCCAGGTTGAGTAGATGTAATTTACGGTATTGTTTATATTATTAATGTGACCTTTATGGGTGAACTTTGCGTAACTTGAAGATGGAATTTGTAGGCTAACCATATCCACGGGTACTTTACCCGGTAGATTGACAGCTATTGCTGCACAGTATTCTAGTTGATCTGTTTTATCTTTTGTTTGTTGAATGATGCCGTAGCAGGTTCCATCGATAGCTTCCCCAATTTCGTTTACACGTTTTAAAAAAGCATCCCAGAGTGGCGGTAGTTTATCCGCAATATTATTTTTCTCTGAGTCGACGCTATAAAAATATGTTTTCATGCCAATAAGGTTTATTTGTTCTTGAAAGACTATCTCTGGTGTTAATGAAATATTATTATTAATATGCTCCAGATAATCCAAGTCGATCTGTACTTTTTTTAGAAACAGGTTTTTATTCGCTAATTTTCTGTATTCATTTGGTGTTATATCAAAGGCTTTTTTAAAGGCCCGGGTAAAACTTTCTTGTGTGTTATACCCCGCAGACAAGGCAATATCAATTATTCGGATATTAGTCGTAAGTAGCTTATCCAGTGAGACTGCCAAACGTCTGGAGCGAATATAGGTTTTTAGTGTTTCATTGGTTAATGCGCTAAATATTCTCTGGAAATGCCACTGGCTTATCCCTGAATGTTGGGCGATTTTAGCGGCAGTTAGATTATAGTCTAGGTTAGCCTCGATATAATCGATACCTTTTTGGATTTGCGTTAGATAGTTCACCGCACCACTCCAACGGAGCATTGTAAATAATTAATCAATTTCGAAGAATCCTGTCATTACTTTTAGTCTTCCGATACTATTGTATTCACAATAGCTTATGCCATCACCAAGTATAACATCGTTATCATTTAATAAATTCCAACGTGCGATACTCCTGCTATTGTGTTCCAGGAAATAGGTGGTCCTAAAGTACCCGCCAGGAATTTTTTTATGAAAATCGAGCATGTGAGCGCTCAGTGCATCCCATCCTTTAGTGTTGATTATTGGTGAAGTATAGTTGCAGTTCAAATCTAAACACTTTTCAAACATAGCTTGTTTTTCTAGCAAGGTCTTAACTTTCCATGATAAGGCATAGGTATCCCAGGTTTCCTTAATATTCATTGTAGAGTTTCCTGTTTATTGGTTAGATAATATCCGAATAATATAAGTTAGTGACGACTTACTTTTGATATTTTGTGCTTTTTATTTGATTTAGTTTATCTTTTAGAGGTGTGTGCAAGTGATTCACGTTAAATAATATAGAAAGTTAATTGTATTGCATGCCCAGCTCAAATTTATCACTTAAAGAAGCGGGTAATTCCGCGAGACAGTTTTCACTAACGTTAAGCTCAGTTAATTGTTTTAGGTTACCAACTGATTCTGGAATATCAGCCAGGTTGTTACCTAGAAGCGTAAGTGATGTTAGGCAGTATAAATTTCCGATGGACGCGGGGATTTCTGTGAGATTGTTACGATTCAAATTAAGCTTGCCCAGGTTGCTTAAGTTACCGATTGATTCTGGGATTTGTGTAAACCTATTGCGATTAAGACTAAGTTTGGTGAGCTGAAATAGGTTCCCAATCCAGTCAGGAAGTTTAGTGAGAAAGTTGTTGCTAATATTAAACTCAGTGAGTTGCTTCAGGTTTTCAAGCGAGCCTGGAATTTCTGTGAGACTATTGTTACTAAGGTCGAGAAACTTCAAATGATTTAAGTCCCCAATCCACTTTGGAATTTCTGTGAGTCCATTTCCACTAAGCTTAAGCTCAATTAAACGACTTAGATTTTTAAGCCACTCCGGAATTTCTATGAGCCTATTGCCATTAATTTGTAGTTT
>QILK01000192.1 GCA_003233345.1 Gammaproteobacteria bacterium
CTCCTCTTAGAGAGATTCTACGTAGGTTTGGATGAATTTATTAAAATTAGCGGAGTAATTTTTTGAAATTAGCTACTATCTGGCAAAAGTAGAAAAATAGGTGCTATCGGAATACTCATTGTTACTCAAACACGCGGTTTAAACACTGTTTTTAAATTATCTTTTTTTTAAATTGCAATCAACAGGATCGAAATCACCGGGTTTAAATCCAAAATCATTGGTCGCATCGGAATGATCAAATACCATATCCTTCTTCATCCTTAACACCATTCCCGTAGACAGTTTTTTATATTTTGGAATAACACGCAAGATCGCGACTATAAACTTAAACAAAGACAATGGAATCTGTACTACCCTCGGCTTCTGACCTATTGCAATACTGATGCGTGAAAGCATTTCTCGATAGGTAAATATTTCTTTCCCTGAAATATTATAACTGCGATTGCTGGTATTAGAAGATTTCAACACCGAATAACAAGCAGCCGCGACCTCATCGACGTGTATCGGTTGCCGCTTGCCCTCAGCCGCACCCAATACCGGATAGAAATGAAATATTTGCAAGAAACGGATAATAGAAGAAATATTCCTGTCTTTGCCAAAACCATATATCATCGTCGGCCTCAATATTACCCATTTGACGCCTTGTTCTACCGCCCATTCCTTAAACTCGTTTTCACTATCTAAGAGAATTTTAGCTGCCTTTTTTTCTTGCTCATCACAAGAATTAATTTTAGTAAAACGACTTGTCGAACTCAACGCAACAACACTTTTTGCTCCATATACTTCGAGTAAACGTAAGCATTTTGGTAGAACCGATATTGGAACCAAGCATATCCATTGACTAATCTTATCTTCTTGCGTTGTTTCAATATCTAGATTTCGCCATTCAATCGAACTGTTTTTACTTTGTGTCACTTCATGGCTATTACGCGAAAATGCGACCAGTGAATTCTCTTGCGCAACGAGCGATAATAAACTCTGTCCAACAAAAGAAGTTGCTCCAATGACACCAATTTTATTTTGCATTATATTTTGAGTCCAGTCTATTTTTAAAATAAATTTGTTGCCAAATTACCTAATCCTCTCGCACCCTATTTCATGTATTTTTCTACCTGACAAATATTAAAATTAGATTAGGATCAATTACTAAAATATTTACATCCCGTTTCAGTAACAATCACATCCACCAGGCTAACTGGCACAATATCAAAAACCGGATTCCATGCTTCAGCGCTATCGACAGTGAGCGACTGCCCGTAAAATTCTAACAGCTCATTAGAACTGCGTTCTTCAATCGGAATTAGATCGCCATTTAAAGTACTATTATCAATAGTGGACGTAGGCGCGACGACCATAAATTTGACGCCGTGATATCGGGCATTGACAGCCAGTGAGTAGGTCCCTATTTTATTTGCCACATCGCCGTTAGCAGCAATCCTGTCAGATCCTACAATCACCCAGTCGATTTTTTTAGTTTTCATTAGGTGTGCAGCAGCGCCATCTGCTAATAGCGTTGTGGGAATACCGTCTTTTATTAATTTTCCCACGCAGTTAACCTTGACCCCTGCATCCACGGCCGGGTTTCATCAGCATATACCTGCTTGATTTTACCATCACGCCAAGCCGATCGAATAACCCCTAGTGCTGTTCCATAACCTCCCGTTGCTAGCGCACCCGCATTGCAGTGAGTCAGTACCGACGACCCGGGTGATATCAATTCTGCGCCTAGTTTCCCCATCGCTATATTGGCTTCGATATCGTCTTTATGTATTTTACTCGCTTTTGCACTTAGGGCGTGAATCATATTTTCTTTACTGACATTAGCCATGACTTTCCGCATTTCTTCCAGCGCCCAATGCAAGTTGATCGCTGTTGGCCTGGCTTTCGATAATTGCTCAATGTCCTCGTCAATGGCAGATTTCCAATTCGGGCTATTGATATGATCGATAGCAGCCAGGACAACCCCATAGGCGGCCGTAATACCAATTGCCGGCGCACCACGTACGACCATTTGCGATATTGCCTTAGCGACATCACTCGCATTTTCCAAACGTATGTAGGTTTCGGTATGGGGGAGTAACCTTTGATCCAGTAAATAAAGGTTGCTATCCTGCCATTTTATCGGCTTTATTGAACAATAATCCATCGGGTACTCAAGGTTAAAACACTAAAGTTAGCTTTATTCACAGAGTCTAAAGCAATAATACCTAAATATCGAACATACTTTTTAAGTTATGAGCTAACAGTTTGGATAGCTAATAACAATGAAAAGTATCACACATTCCACGGATATCGCTAACGATGCGTATTGTGCCGCTATTTATAAAAAAAGGAATACTTATATATAAAATACAACTGCTTATATAAACTACTAAACATACGATTATCGGGTTTAAGAAAACTATTGGCAAAAATAAAATCTAGTTGCGTAGATAATTCTAGTTCGGAATTAGTTTTTTATAGGTTATTAAATTGGAACAACTTTTATCTTGCTCCCGAGACTGTCTATTTGTAGAATGCGCTATATTCATGCATGAAACATGAATTTCAGGCTAGTCTAAAATTGCCTGTTTTACTAAAGAAAGCAATTCAAATGAGAATTTATACAGCGAGACTTTATTGGGAGCAATTATGATTAAAACTAGAAAACACAGTGTTAATTTTGCAATATTAATGTTAACGATAGTAGCGTTCTTTTTAGGATCAGCTGTCAGTGTTAACGCATCGACAATGGCTCGTAAAATGACTTTAAAAATGCATAAACACTGCCATTCCCATACTCATAAACACGGTTTCGGCAAAACGGCAAAAACACATACTCACCGTCATTGCCACAAGCACATCCACCCTTCGTTTAAACCTAATCATAGTCACAGACACCATAAAGCGAAGCTGCATACAAAAATGCCACACAAAAACCATCATAAGAGCAAAGGTGGTTCTAGTAAAAAAATGAAAAAAGCTAAAAAAAGCAAGAAAAAATCTAAATAAATTTTTCTCCTGGACCCTTGGGTAATTCCGGGTATGTAGGCTCATAAAAGGGTGATTTGTAATAAATCACCCTTTTTTTGTCTTTTTAAATAACCAGCTCTGCTCGTTACTACCCAATAACGCTGCAACTAATTTATCGATAAACCCTGTAAAAATTAGAACTAATCTCTTTAACACAAAGATCTCAGAATCTCTTCGGGCATCAAAAGACGCATTGCGTCAAAATATTCTAAAGTACTTATTTAGTTTGCTCATTTACCGGATTGCGCGCAAAGCCCCGTCGTTTAGGGCGGAGATGAATAGCGCGGACGGCAGCGCCGTGCTTTGTCATTATTAATAGACCAGAGTATGATTGAGTCATGCAGCGACTTCAAGCGTTCAAATTTGAATTAAGGCCGAACGGTGAACAACAGTGCAAACTGCGCTGTTTCGCCGGATCATGCCGCTTTGTATTCAACAAGGCGTTAGCGTTGCAGAAAGCACAGTATGCAGAAAACAAAACGAAACTGTCTTATACTGATTTATGTAAACTGCTGACCGGATGGAAAAAAAGCAAAGCAACGCAATGGTTATCGGAAACCCCTTCTCAGCCCTTGCAGCAAGCAATTAAAGACTTGGAACGAGGCTACAAAAATTTCTTTGAAAAAAGAGCCAACCACCCACGCTTCAAAAAGAAGGGGCAGTCGGACAGCTTTCGCTACCCGCAAGGCTGCAGGCTCGACCAGGCCAATAACCGTGTCTTCCTGCCCAAACTTGGCTGGATGCGCTATCGCCATAGCCGCGACGTATTGGGGACGGTGAAAAACGTCATGGTATCGGGTAAACAGGGCAAATGGTTCGTCTCGATCCAGACCGAGCGAGCGGTGCAAGCGCCAGTCCATCCATCGACGGCCATTGTTGGCATCGACATGGGGATCACCCGTTTTGCCACACTGAGTGATGGTTCCTTTTTTGCTCCACTCAACAGCTTTAAACGCCAAGAGAAATCACTGGTGAAGGCCCAACGGGCCGTGAGCCGCAAACAGAAGTTCAGCAACAACTGGAAAAAGGCCAAGGTCAAGGTTCAGAAAATCCATGCCCAGGTTGGCAATGCCCGCCGCGACTACCTGCACAAAGCCACGACCACCATCAGCCAAAACCACGCGATGGTGTGTCTTGAGGATTTGCAGGTTCGAAATATGTCTAGGTCGGCGTCCGGCACTACTGACACACCGGGCAAACATGTTCGCGCCAAATCCGGACTGAACAAGACCATCCTTGATCAAGGATGGTTTGAGTTCCGTCGCCAGTTGGGCTACAAACTGACTTGGAACGGCGGGCAACTCGTTGCTGTACCACCGCGCAACACGAGTAGAACCTGCCCATGCTGCGGCCATGTGTCAGAGGCTAACCGGAAAAGCCAAGCCAGGTTCGTGTGTATGGCATGCGGTTTCGAGGAACATGCCGATCTAGTTGGTGCGATCAATGTACTAAGGGCGGGACACGCCCGGTTAGCCTGTGAAGTGAGCGGTGCCGTTATGCCGCCAGCAGCAGGAACCCATCGAAGTGACTCAAGCGCGGTTTAATGCCATGTTTGAGCGCCGTAGGAATCTCCGGCCTTTAGGCCGGAGAGGATGTCAAAAATCAATGTTATAGAATAGATCAAATTGTTAATAGTTGGGGAGTGGGATTACTGTATTAGCCTACTTAAAATATATCTATTAATCGGCAAACTTTTTAATTATTTGAGAGTAGACATGTATAAAGTAAAAAAATATTTCTATCTGGTACTAATACTTCTAGGGATAACCCTTGCACCCGTATTCCAGCCAGGGACAATTTCAGGGTCAGCAATCGCACAAGCCGTCAGTAGCAAAAAACCGGTCATCGCCCACCGGACGCTTTATTCCAAACATAATCATTGTCATACCCATAGACATCGACACGGCGTGGGTCGGGCCAAGTATCATACACACTATCATTGTCACAGACACAAGCACCCGCGAAGTAGTGCTTACAGAAATCACAAACATCGGAACTTTCGTGGTCGACTCCATCGATCTACTATTCATAAACATCGTCACAAAAAGGCAAGTACCAAAAAGGCCAAACCTAAAAAAGCGGACGTTAAAAAGGACGAACCTAAAAAAGAAGAACCTAAAAAGGACGAACCGAAAAAGGACGAGCCTAAAAAAGAAGAACCAGAACCTAAAAAGGACGAACCGAAAAAGGACGAGCCTAAAAAAGAAGAACCGAAAAAGGACGAACCGAAAAAGGACGAGTCTAAAAAGGACGAGTCTAAAAAGGAAGAACCTAAAAAGGATGAGTCTAAAAAGGACGAGTCTAAAAAGGAAGAACCTAAAAAGGATGAGTCTAAAAAGGAAGAACCTAAAAAGGATGAGCCTAAAAAGGACGAGCCTAAAAAGGATGAGCCTAAAAAGGACGAGCCTAAAAAGGAACAGAGTTCTACGGCTAGTCCAGAGACCAAGTCAGACTCGACACCTGCGGAGAAGGCAAAATAGTACCTGCGACCCAACCTAAATCGACTACCGTAACGCCTTCAACAAAAAAGGAAAGTCCGAAATTAATCGAGTTAAAGACACCCGGTCGTGGCACACCACCCGCTAACTAAAACATCATCGCCGATTTTGTCTGCGCATCCAGCAACGACCAAGTCGGCGACCCATCGGCACCCAGCCACAACATTCGTCAAACCAACGACCAACAGATCATTATGGGTAAATAAATGGAACATATAGATGAGATTATTAGCAGTCGCTGGATAGTCCCCGTCGTCCCTGATCAAACTATTTTACATGATTATGCGCTGGTCATTCATCAGGGCAAAATACTCGATTTGCTGCCACAGGCAGACGCAACTAAAAAATACCAGTGCAGACAATCATATCATTTGCAAGAACATGTTTTGATTCCTGGATTGATCAATTCACATACCCATGCCGGAATGAATCTATTGCGTGGATATGCGGATGACAAACCACTAATGGATTGGTTACAAAACTATATCTGGCCGGCAGAACAAAAGTGGGGATGCGACGAATTTGTAGCCGACGGATCCCTATTGGCTGCCGCAGAAATGATTCAATCGGGTACAACCTGCTTTAATGATATGTATTTTTTCCCCGAGGCGACTGCCCGTATTGCCCAAAACACTGGCTTACGTGCGACCATCGGACTTATCGTAGTCGATTTTCCGAGTAACTGGGCCAGTACTACAGAGGAATATTTTGAAAAGGGTTTACAATTATACGATACCTTCGGCCAATATCCGTTAATCAACGCCTCTTTTGCACCGCATGCACCGTATACAGTCTCTGACGAACCGCTAAAAAGAATTGCGGCGTTATCCCATGAATTAAATATTCCGGTCAATATACACCTTCACGAAACATTAGACGAGATTCCTCAAAGCCAGCAACAGTATGGATTAAGGCCCTTAGAGCGGCTCGACAAAATGGGACTGGTCAACCCATCACTAATGGCCATTCATATGACTCAGTTAAATGCCAACGACATTGCCTTGCTAGCCGACAAGGGCGCGCACGTTGTCCATTGCCCGGAATCCAATATGAAGCTGGCAAGTGGTTTTTGCCCTGTTGCCAAGCTGGTCGATGCTGGCATCAATATTACCTTGGGAACGGATAGCGTTGCCAGTAACAACGATCTGGATATGATCGGCGAAATGCGCAGTGCCGCACTATTGGCAAAAAATGTCAGTGGCAATGCCGAATCCGTGCCGGCTGAATATGCGCTTAGAATGGCTACCATTAACGCTGCGCGTGCGTTGGGAATGGATTCTACTATTGGCTCACTTGAAATTGGCAAACAAGCGGATATCACCGCCATCGATCTGAACAATATTGCGACACAACCGGTTTATAATCCAATAGCAACTATTGTATACTCAAGCCGTGCCGAACATGTTTCTCATGTCTGGGTAAACGGACAAATTTTACTAAATAATCGTGAATTTTGTACAATTGATATAGAATCGGCAATTAAAAAAGGACAAATCTGGTTTGATAGAATGAATCCAGAAAAATCCATACCAGCAACCCAAATTTGAAAAACCCGGTAATACTGACTGGCAACGCTAAAGGCTGAAATTGTGACTACTGCAACACCGAATATAGATCCCGAAGAAATAGCCAAATTTGAAAAACTGGCCAGTCGCTGGTGGGATCCTGATAGTGAATTTAAACCATTACACGAGATCAACCCACTGAGACTTGGATATATCCTCAAACACACAGTGATTGATGGCAAGCAGGTACTCGACGTTGGTTGTGGTGGTGGTATTCTGTCGGAAAGCTTGGCAAAGGCTGGCGCACAGGTAACCGGTATTGATATGGGTGACGCGCCATTAAATGTTGCCAAACTGCATGGACTGGAAGCAAATATAAGTATCGACTACCAAAAAACCACTGCGGAAGAATTTGCCACACAGCATCCACAAAAGTTCGATGTGCTGACTTGCATGGAAATGCTGGAGCATGTCCCCGATCCCGCCTCCACCATTCGCGCTTGCGCTACCCTGGTTAAACCCGGTGGCAAACTGTTTTTTTCAACCATTAACAGAAACCCCAAGTCCTATTTATTTGCAATTATCGGTGCAGAGTATTTACTCCGAATGCTTCCGAAGGGCACGCATCAATATGCTAAATTTATCAAACCCTCAGAACTTGCAGACTGGCTACGCGATACCGGAATTACTTTGCAAAATGTAACTGGGTTAACCTATAATCCTCTTTCAAAGCACTATAAACTGGGAAATGATGTCTCGGTAAATTTCATGGTGGTCGCTGAAAAAATTGCCTTTAACTAATCCGATCATGTCTTTTCCCAATACTACATCCATAGACGCTGTTTTATTTGATCTTGACGGCACGCTATTGGATACTGCACCGGATATAATGCATGCAATAAATCAAGTATTGAAAACTGAAAATATCACACCAGCCTCTATCGATCAGGTCCGGCCTCAGGTATCACACGGCGCCTTCCGTTTAATTGAAAACATTCTCGGCCCGGATGTCGACGTGCAACATAAAGAACACCTTCGATCATGTTTCCTGCAGGCGTATCAACAAAACCTGGTACAAGATACCCAACTCTATTCCGGCGTTAGTGAATTATTGGCATTATTGGATACCTGCTCGATACCCTGGGGAATAGTGACTAACAAATCTGAACGATTTACATTACCGCTTTTGGAACCTTTTAATCTTATTCCTAAAAATGGCTGTATAGTTTGTGGGGACACGACCCCCTATCTCAAACCAAATCCGGCACCGTTGTTAGCAGCAGTAAAAATACTTGGAATTGCCCCGGAAAAAATTATCTATGTCGGGGATGCACAAAAAGACATGCTCGCCGCCAAACGGGCAAAGATAACCGGGGTACTGGCGCAGTATGGCTACCTGGACGAGCAGACAGATGTTGATAATTGGCTGCATGAATTTTCGATAGCCCATCCAGATGATTTGTTTCAACACATACAAAAACAGTCGGGATATTCATGTCAATCGAATTAACCATTATCATCGCTAGCGCATCTGCTATCATCAGTGCGCTAATAAGTTGGCTATGGACTCACTTGCGATCACAACAACGTATCGCAAAACTGAATATACAGCTTGCAGAAGTTAATACACAATTAAAAATCGAAAAAGAATCCTTGGCAAGACAAGATAAGGACAAAGGATTAATGACCAGCATTTTTAATGACCTTTCCAGCCAAGCCTTGCAAAATAACAATGATACTTTTCTAAAACTGGCACAGGAAAAACTTAAGCAATTCCAGATTAAGGCAGAAAATAACTTGTCAGACAAAGAAAAAGCCATAGAACAACTACTAAAACCCGTCAAAGTTGCATTGGAGAAAACCGAACACCAGATACGTGAAATTGAAAAAGATCGAAAGCACAGTTTTGGCGAATTATCTCAGCAGATCAAGTTTTTGGCGCAAGCGCAGGACAGCTTGCAAGGCGAAACTCGGAATCTGGTGACGGCACTACGTCGGCCAGAAGTTAGAGGTAAATGGGGCGAGCTAACGTTAAAACGCGTCGTTGAACTTGCGGGTATGGTAGAACATTGTGATTTTTTTGAACAAGAAACGATCGGTGACAAAGCACTACGCTTAAGACCCGATATGATTGTGCGCCTGCCCAATGAAAGACAAATTATTGTTGATGCCAAAACACCGCTGGACGCCTATTTAAATGCTATTGAAACACTGGACGAAAAACAAAAGCAGCTGGAACTCGAGCGGCATGCTAGGAATGTAAAAGAACGTGTTAAGGAACTGGCTAGCAAAACTTACTGGAACAATTTGGATAAAACACCCGATTTTGTTGTTATGTTTATTCCCGGGGAGCAATTTCTGTCAGCGGCGCTGGAAATTGATCGAACCCTGCTGGAATATGGGCTGAACCAAAAAATTATCATCTCAACACCCACAACACTGGTGGCCTTGTTACGCGCCGTCGCTTATGGCTGGCGACACCAGTCGCTGGAAAAGAACGCAGAGAAGGTCCGCGAGCTGGGCGAATCCTTATATAAAAGGTTAAGCGTATTTACGTCACATTTATCAAAGTTGGGAGACAAACTGTCTTCAAGTGTTGAGCATTTTAACCAGACCGTGGGTTCCTTGGAACGCCAGGTCCTACCCGCTGCCAAAAAAATGGAAGAACTCGGGATAGAAACCAAAAAGAAAATCGAAACACCTGAGCCAATTGATAAATCGTTAAGAAGCTTAAGCAAACCGAATAATATGGACAGTTAGGCAGCCAAACATAACGGAATATGCGCAAACTTATCAAGCAAACAAGTAAACCACGTCAACCCGAAGTCATTATCGCCGGTGGCGGCTGGGCCGGAATTGCCGCCGCAGTGAAGCTGGCAAGTGCCGGGATCGCGGTACGCATGCTCGAATCTGAGAAGCAATTGGGTCGTCGTACTCGCTGCTCAAAATTTGGAAAATTAAAAGTCGATAATGGTCAAAAAATTATTTTTGGTTATTACCACTATATTCTTGATCTTGCCCGATTAATTAAACAACCGCGGCAAAAGTTATTTAGTAAAAAACCATTTCGATTAGCGATTACTTCAACTTCGCGCAAGGGCCTTTATTTTCGCAGCAAACCCCTATTCGCCCCGTGGCACATGGGCTTAGGCATTATCACGGCGTCAGGAATAAGTTGGTCAGAAAAACAAATGATTGGCTCTTTTTGGCGAGCGATCAAAAACGCTGATAAAACCCAGCTTGAAAAACTCTCAGTGCTGGATCTGCTAAAAGAGTCCCAGCAAACTGAATCATTGATTAAACGTTTCTGGGAGCCGTCGTGCCTGACTTTACTCAACGCACCGGTGGAATCCGCTTCCGCTCTATTATTTGCAAAACTAATCAATACGTTGATTAAAAGTCGGGAATCCAGCCATTTATTATTTCCCAAGTCTGACCTAAACAGTCTGCTGACCGTCCCGGCGATTGAATTCATTGAAA
>QILK01000240.1 GCA_003233345.1 Gammaproteobacteria bacterium
AGCCAGGTGAAAAATTTAGCTATTCAAATTTTGGATATGCAATAGTTGGTTACATATGTGAAAAGGTTAGTGGACAAGATTATTCAGCATTAGTAAAAAAGTATGTTACAAATAAATATAATATGCCAAATACAGTTGTTTATCCAAGCATAGAACAATCAAAACTTATAGCAATACCATACAGGAAAGATGATAGAAATGTTGAATCAAAACCTTGGACAATGGGAAAAATGACGCCAGCCGGTGGAATTTATTCAAATATAAAGGATCATTCAAATTTGATGTTAGCACAAATAAGGGCATACCAGAAACTTTATGAAAAAGGGAATAAAATCGATCCTTTAATTCTAACAGAAGAAAATGCGGATACAAACGAAGGCCAATACGGTTTTGGGCTTGGAAAAAGTGTTGACGATACTGGCGTTCGATACGGGCATGGTGGAGATTTGGATGGTTATGCTAGTGGTTACGTGTTTCTACCAAAAAAAGACTTGGGATTAATTATGCTTACTTCAAGCGGAGGTCAATGGTTTGGAGAACTAGAAAAACAAATTAGAATAGAATTAATAACAAACAAAGCCAAATAAAACGAACGCACACATAAAAAATATAGTGCATTTGGCAGATAGTGCTAATAATGAAGATGATAGCAATAAATAAACATAGTGGTAAACTGAATAATTTGAGTGTTGAAATGCCAAACGCACCATATTCAAACCGCTATTAAGGGATACATCTCGGATTTGGTGCTTCGCTTGCTCATATTTCTTTAAGCAAAGATCACCTCCACAAATTTGATTTTCAAGGCACTCTGCACCGAAGGGATACAACTCTTTCATTTTCATTTCTGGCCAGAATGCTGCTTTCTGTTAGTTGATCAATTTTATTCTCAAATTTGAGTAGGCGATTTTCCACTTTACTGCTGACTTCTTCATTCACGGATTCCTGAATATTGCTAGAAATTAGACCCCATATACTTGTGAATCCCAGGAAAGCCGCAATTCCCACAGCGATACCAATGCCTGCTCCCCAACTCTTTATCCCTGAAATTATCTTAGACTCTACCTCCTTCTCAATGTTTTGTATTGCTTTAATACGAAGAAGGTCATAAGTCTCTTCATTTGAGAAATTTGGATACTTTTTTTCTGGTTCGGGCTCCATAGCAATAAGGTTTACAATCAAGGTGCTTAATATGGTGGTCAGTCAGCACAATTTAGTTGAGAATTGAGAAGAAAGATAAATTATAAGTTAGTATGAAATGGTTATCAAAAAAAGCATTGGGTAAATAATAGGGAGCTCCTGGGTTGACCTAATACTTGACCTAATACTTGACCTTATACCAAATAAAAAGCGCAATTATTTTAAGATCAAATAGTTACGCTAATATATTGTAGCCCGTAGGGGAATATCTTAGTCTAATACTAAAGCACTAATTCCAATCAAGGTCCTTAGCGTCTTTTAGATCAATTTTGTCAACCATAACTGTGGATTTTTGTTATTAAACTGTAATTAAAAAAAATTGTATTAAAAAATTAGGCCCGAATTAACGAGCCTAATTAATTGATTATTAATAAATTACACCTTGAGCCTCCTGCAGGGATCGAACCCGCGACCTACTGATTACAAGTCAGTTGCTCTACCAGCTGAGCTAAGGAGGCTACTTCGTCACGCCTTAGGCGTGACTCAGAATTAAGAATGTCGAACAAGGGAACAATCGATTTTTGAAGTCCCTTATTCTATTCCTTTCAATACTTTTAACGGATTCGTTTAATCCATTTTGCTTTGCAGGCTGCTGCACCCTGCCTAGTGCAAAAGCCTTGCAGGGATTTGTCACGCTTTAGGCGTGACTCAGAATTAAGAATGTCGAACAAGGGAACAATCGATTTTTAAAGTCCCAAATTCTATTCCTTTCAATACTTTTAACGGATTCGTTTAATCCATTTTACTTTGCAGGGATTGCAATGGGTGCAAAGATAATGTTCTGGTCTATTTTTTGAAGTATTTTTAAAGAAAAATGATTCAGGAATTATCGCAAGCATCCTTTATACCATTTGCCGATCTTCTGAGTTGCCATCTCTCATTTAATAGAATTTAGTCATTTTTAGGGAAGGCTACCTAGTGTCATGTCAAGCCTTTATTGATGGATAAAGACGCTTAAGTTTTATTCTTGCATCAAGTTTAAGAAATCTTACGTAGATATAGGCATAGAAGAGGGGACGCGCGGGCGGGTTGTTATCCATTATGGTGATTATAGCGTTCTTGAAACCGATGATGGTCGCAGGATTAAAGTTGATCTTAAGAAACATAACGGCTTTGATCTGGGCTATTCGGGAATGGCCGGCTCATATACGGATCATGAACTGGAGGAGGGGTATATTTATAACACATCTGCCAATGCCCTTGATGATGTACAATGCTGTATCAAAAAACAAAGTCACCGGTGTATGTTTTTTATAGTGGAGAGCAGGTTTTAAGCCTTCAGGCGCTCTCAGGCCAGCTTTTGGGTAAGCGCCATAATATCCTTCAGTGATTATTTGCCGATATTTCAGGTGTGGGCAGTGATAACGATAATGACGTGTTAAATGATTTATTGGAAGACGATAGCAATGATCATAGTGAAAATAGGCCGGGTTGAGGGTTAAAGCAAAGCCTTCATTTGGCCGTTACGGACTCTATTTCTATTAGATCAAACATTAAATCATAAAAATATTGATTTGCGCATAATAATAATGTATCATGCGTAATAATTATATATAATGTTTACAATACAAAAGAGGAACGAAACTTATGGCATTTAGAGCAGACGAATCCGCTCGCAATGGATTCGTAGCAGTGAAGAATTATCTTATACCTAGAGGTATCGAAGCGGGAGAAAGAGAACGAAGTGAAAATAAACTTTTCGATATAGTGGAAAAATATGGCCCCGTGGTTGATGGCTATCCCTCATGGCACCCTTTGGTTACCCATCATGAGGACCATTATTCAGTAACAGCGCCCAGTGAACAGTGCGGTTATCAAGGTTTAGACCATTCTCGATATTTCCTGAATGCTTTTATTACTTGTCCTTATAGGGATGGCCAGAAAGTTGTAGATTCAGTAGAAGCATTGCCTTCTAGCTTGGTTGCTACGATAACGGCAGAACCGCTCGATGTTCAATTCTACAGGAGTAATGCTAACCCTGTTCTTGTGCGCTGCGATTGGGAAAAACCACTCCCACTTAATGGGATGATACCTGCATCTATAGCAATCCCGATGATGCTGCAAAAGGAAGTACCATGCTGGGAGTGGTCACAACGTGGAGAAACTTGGGAAACAATGCAACCGTATTTTTTAGGTTCGCCCCACGGCAGTAGGTCATCACTTTTTGTAAATCAAGAAACAGCATTAACAATGAAAAAAATTTGGAATCTGCTTATTAATACGAGTATGTTTGGGCCTATCAAGGTTTCGAACCAGTATTGAAATTTACATAATTGTCATAAGTTATATTATCACACAATATTACCGCACAAATAAATTGCTTTTTTTGGCATCCATTTATTGTTCATAACGCCCAGCTTCAATCGCACGAAGAAATATCAGCATAGCACTTATAGTATCAAAAATGTACCTTGCTTCCGCCGGTTCCAGAATTTTATTGTCATGAGCGAAAGAATGATTATTACGAATGTCATTATAGCTTTCAAACATACTTATTGCAGCTTTTAAAGCTCTGTCTGTGAAGGTGCTTAAACTTTGCTCTTGTATTAGCTGATTACGGTATTTTCCAAATCTGGCATGTAAGGCTTCGTTTTGATCACATTCTATCCCTCGTGTTCGAAGTAAGTGTGTGAATTTCTTCATGCAATATGTATGAAGGTGATCCATTGCAGCTTCCGGTTTATTGGCTTGCAGACCCCTCTCAATATCCCTGATTAACTCATCTAGTGTTCTGTCTCTTTCATAGCGGTCCAATGCATCTGTCCTGGGAATTTCTGCCCCCCCCTCAACCTCAGCTATAATATCAAGAAATGAACTTTTTGTTTCAGCTTCTTCGGTATCACCCAGGACCCCAACGTTTCTTCGGATTAATCCTTCCCGACGATCCCATAACGCTCTAAGGACTTTTGCAACCGTATAAGCATCTTCCAATTGAATAAAAGTATTCAGCCGATTCCGCTTAGAGGTACCATTTGCCAAGTATTTTTCATCCTCAAAATCAATTCTAAATTCATCTTCAAAAAACTCAGCAATAGTACGATCTGAAAAATCCAGAACATATCCCCTGCCGTTGGGATATGCTACGGCGTTTTCAATAACCTTTATCTGTGATCGTTTCAATTGTACCATGATCGTTCTACTAGTTTATTGGATTATAAATATGGACGGCCATGGACCTAAATTTTTGGATTACGGTTTACTTCAAATAGTAGCCAAATTACCTCTGAATAGATCATTCTTGGCCTTCCTCTCTTAGCAAATGTGCAATAAAATAAGCATATCGTTCCGAAAACTCTTGAATGAATTGATTGAGTTTCTCTTTACCTAAAGGCTCGTTCTTCGGGTGATTTTTGAAAACCTTATCATAAGCTTGCTTAAAAATTTCTTCTTCAGCGAGACATGGGTTTCCAAACCCCTGCCTATCTCTGTGAGCATAACTGACTGGGAATGCATAATCCCATAGATAGCTTCATTTATAAACCTTTGGGCTGTTTTGTCGAGGTTTTCTGAAACATACCCCGAAAATTTGCCTATTTTAGCCCTTAACTTACTTGCAAGCTTGCTGTAATTCATAAGTGTCCCCCTTGTTTGTTCATAGTTACAAAGGTGGGGCACTTATTTATTTTATCTTTATGTTTACAAAAAGTTACCCCATTTTTTGAATAAAAGTGCTTTTCCACTTGCCGAATCTATCAAGCCGCTGATTTATAGTTGATTATGATGTTTTGTGTTAAAATTTCGGGGTAACTTCAGGTAGGTTTAGCCTTGACTCGACACTAGAGGTTCCTATTAATCCTATGCTTATTTCTTCCTTTTGATCCAGAAGTATCCCAGTCGGAAGTTGACAAAATTGAAATTCTCAGCAAGGATACCCCAGATTAAGATCAAATTTGCCCAGTCGCAACCCCACCGCAGGTATGACCACAAATTCATTCACTCCTCCAAAATAATAACCGGTACGGGCCTCCAGGTAAATCAACCACAAACCAATTTTTCCACCAATCAAGAGGTCAAATACATTAGTATCGCTAATTTTCGATCCAGGAAAGTCACTATTTCCCTTCCAGTGATTCCAACCAAACTCACCGGTTACCGCAAACTGCCCTACGATCTTCAACTCTGTGTTAAAGCTGATCCCAAAACCGGCATCATACATCTCTCCAAAATTCCCGGATCCATTTAAATAAGATACGGAATTGCCTGCTAAAATTCTTTGTGAAAACCCAGAATGGCTTATTGACAGGGCAACAATAATCAAAAAGAGGTTGTTCAAGAGGATGTGTCTGTGTTTTAGAATTAAAGATAGAGCGTGTGTTTAAATTATACTATGGTAACAAAAATACCTCATACCTATTACAAGGATTAAACAAACGGAAGACGGTAAGCCCGGAGACTGGAAGATCAAATGCATAGGTAACCCCACCGGCGAAGATCTCATCGGTTACCGCTATCAGCCCCTGTTGATCTCCGGGATTAGGTGTACCTGAATGGAAGAAACTATCATTTAGGTCAA
>QILK01000252.1 GCA_003233345.1 Gammaproteobacteria bacterium
CGGATTCAATCGGGCTTGTTTTAGCGTGACATCGTAATAGTCGTTAAGATTGTCAATGCCAACAACCTCGTCACCACGATCCAGTAAACGTTTTGCGAGTGAGGAACCGATAAACCCTGCTGTGCCTGTGATTAGTACTTTCATATAATGTTCTGGTGAATGCCTTAGTTGAAGTTATTATATAAATAAAACGAATAAATTTTATAAACGCCCGTCGACCTGATCTTCAGGAAAAATAGATTTGACATCATATACGATACATTGGCTTTTACCAAGTGAGCGTATTGATTCAATTGGCAGGTTAATAAATTCTTTATGAGGAACTGCGATGACGATTGCATCATATTTACCGGCTTTCAAATCGACGACCAGATCGAGGTCGTATTCTTGCTTGGCATCCTCAAGATTGACCCATGGATCATGGGTATCCACCTTGGCGTGGTAGCTTTTAAATTCTTTTATGATATCAATCACTTTTGTATTGCGAATATCAGGGCAGTTTTCCTTAAAACTCAAACCCATGACCAGTATATTCGAATCAACGACCTGCATACGTTTGCGTGTCATCATTTTAATAACAGTTTCTGCGACATAGGCACCCATGCTATCGTTAATTTCGCGACCGGCGAGTATGATGCGTGGTTGATAGCCAATTGCTTGGGCTTTATGGGTAAGATAATAAGGGTCAACACCGATGCAATGACCACCCACCAACCCAGGGCGAAAGGGTAAAAAATTCCATTTGCTTTCCGCTGCTTTTAGGACTTCCAGGGTATCGATATTCATTTTGTTAAAAATCAGTGCCAGCTCGTTGATAAGTGCTATATTAACGTCCCTTTGTGTGTTTTCTATGACTTTGGCGGATTCAGCAATTCTAATACTGCTGGCTTTGTGTGTACCGGCAATAATAATAGACTTATATAACTGGTCTACCCGATCAGCGGTTTGCTCATTGGAGCCCGAAGTGATTTTACAGATATTGCGTAAGCGATGTTGCTTGTCACCAGGATTGATACGCTCAGGACTATAGCCAACACCAAAATCCTGATTAAAGACCAGCCCGGAGATTTTCTCCAAAATAGGGATGCAGACTTCTTCGGTCGCCCCCGGATAAACAGTAGATTCATAAATGACGGTATCGCCATTATTCAAAAGTCTGGCAACGGTTTCAGTCGCCGCGAGCAACGCGCGTAAGTCAGGATTTTTATGTAAATCAATCGGCGTTGGTACCGTGACAATATAAATATTACATTGCTGGCAAGCAGCGGGGTCAGTGGTAAAGGTAAGCGCCGTTGCCGACTTTAGTTCTTCCTCGCTAACTTCTAGCGTATGGTCTTTATTTGCTTGCAATGCCGCTATTCGTTTGGAATTAACGTCAAATCCAACGGTCGTGTATTTCAAGCTAAACTCGACCGCTAGCGGTAGTCCGACATATCCCAGACCGATGATACCAATTTTTATATTATTCAAAATTCTGTTGCCTCTTAAGATAATGCTTAAGCCCTAAAGCCAGCTTGTTGCTAAACCCAGTCTAATTCAAAATTAACAGCATTCAAAATCAACAGCAGTCAAATGTATATTATGTAAGCAATATACATTTGAATTTGATAAGCCAAACTTTAACCCCAATTAGTTTTATAGATTGAATTATTGAGCTAAATTCAAAATAGTGGGTTTGTCGGTGGTTTTGATATCTGCATATGTGTAATATTCACACGTCAATAAATTTAGGGTAAAATCGGTAAAATCGGTAAATCACCTATATTACAAAATGATAAATTTATATCCAGCGCTATGCCTGCCATTGCAAATTGCTGTTCTGTAGTTTAACACGGAGTTATTAATTGGTATGGAAAATAAAGGTAGTCTTTTGCGAAACCTCCCGGCTTATATTTTCGTTATAATAATAATGAATTCCGCGTTTGCTCAGGCAGAGCCGGGTTATAAACTGTCGCCAGAAGATGTCTTAGTGATCTCCGTGTGGAAAGAAGACGGTTTGACTCAGGATGTATTGATTCGTCCGGATGGAAAGTTGACTTTTCCTTTAGTGGGACATTTGCAGGCGGCGGGACGTACCGCTGAAAAGATACAAGTAGAAATCACGGCTCGGTTAAAAAAATATATACCCAAGCCAGTAGTAACAGTTTCGATCAAGGCGGTGTCGGGAAACAAGATATTTGTGATAGGCAAAGTAACCAAGCCGGGTGTGTATACCGTGGGTCGAAACATTGATGTCATGCAGGCATTGACCCTGGCAGGTGGATTAACCCCCTTTGCAGCGCAAAATAAAATCAAGATTATTCGTCGTGGTGGCGGCAAACAGAATGTCTTTAAATTTCGATATTCTGATGTCGCAGGTGGGCATAATCTTGAGCAAAATATTATATTAAAAAGTGGTGATACAGTCGTAGTTAATTAGCGCTATTGGTCAAATTGATTGAGGAAATATTAAGGGGACAATGAATGAACAAGAATAATTTTTGCGAATGGATCGCTACGAGCAAGGTGCTTGTCGTATTGCCAGTACTATTCGTCATTTCAGCAACCAGTGTCGCAGACCAATGGAGTATTGATCCTAAGATCGAAATAGGTTTTATTCAGGATAATAATATTACCTTGAGTCCTACCAATAAATTTGATGATTCCGGGATTATTAGCAGACCGGAAATCAGTCTGAGTCGAAAATCAGAGCGAACTGAAACTCGTTTAACTGCGGTAGGCGATATTCGCCGGTATTCCGATTTTGACATTCTCGACAGTGAGGATTATAAGCTCAAGTTTTTGACTGCATGGCGAAGTGAGCTAAGCGAGTTAAAGTTAAAGCTCTCGGCATCTGAATATTCGACAGTGACAGGAGAAGGTAACGATACTGGACAGTTCGTAATTGGCGGCGATCGTAATACCATCAGCATTAGTCCTAGCTGGAAATACAAAATAGCGAGCGAAAAATTTTTAGAGGTATCTTACGCCGGTAAGGAAGTGGATTATAATTCTATCGCAACCAATTTCACGGATTATAGCTATCAACAATATGATTTACGCTATTTACATAGATATGATCCAAAAAATATGTTCAGTGTCAATTTAAATACCGGGATTTACGAAACCGATGATTCTAATTTCGAGGCTATAACTTATGGCATTACACTGGGGCTCGATCATAAATTCACCGAAACCTTTAGCGGAAAAATTTATCTAGGAGGCAGTGAAACAGAATCAGAAATAGGTGCAGGGGCTTCGGTTGTGGAAACGAGCGATAACGGGTTGTTATTTATGGCTGGGTTAGAGAAGAAACGGGAGCGGACTGTTTACAATGCGACACTCAGTCGTGCTGTTGTTCCAAGTGGCGGTGGTTTATTGATGTTATCGGATAAGGTTAAGTTATCCTTGCGTCATCGTATGACGCAAAAAGTCGATTTTGGTCTGGCACTAAATGCAATTTCCAACGAAAATGCCAATGGTACCGTATCAACGCTGGATCGTGACTACGTCAGTGTTTCACCTTCGGTTGACTGGTGGTTTAACAAAGTGGTGAAAATGCGCTTGTCGTATCAATATCGACAGCAGGAATACGATTTATCGGGTAGCGAAGCTGATTCTGATCAATATATGCTTAGTATTATTTATAACCCACTGTACAAAAAAGATAATCATTAATGCAGAGTTTTAAGACTGGTACGAATTTATGGATTTAGGGAAGCAAATTAATTTCGATAATCACAATCAGGATGAAGAAGATTCGCTTTCGATCAAGGATTATATTGAAATTCTAAAGCGTCGAAAGGTATTATTTTTTATTCCGGTTATCCTGATTTCAGTCATTGGTATCATTATCGCCTTGAGTTTACCGGCAAAATATCGCTCGACGGCGACGATCAGTATTGAGCAGCAAAGTATCCCGCAGGAATATGTCCGCTCGACGATTACTTCCTATGCCGATCAGCGAATCGCCGAGATCAGTCAGAAGATCCTCGGGCGTGATAATCTGTCCACTATTCTGAGTAAGTACAATCTGTACAAAGATATTCGTGCGACTAAAACGCCGGAATATATCATTGATTTGTTGCGCAGTAATATTACCCATAAAATGATTAGCGCGGATGTGATAGACCCGCGAAGTGGGCGCGCAAAAAAAGCCAATATCGCCTTCAAGGTCGGTTTTGATTCAACATCACCCGAAACGGCACAACGGGTTACAGACGAGCTTTGGCGTCTATATCGAAAGGAACACGTCAGGCAGCGTACTGAAGTGGCAGCCAGTACTTCCGGATTTTTGCGGGAAGAGGCCGAAAGAATTAAAAAAGTGATTACTGAGTATGATTCTAAAATTGCATCGTTCAAGGAAAAGCATCAAGGTATGTTACCGGATTCGTACAAGCTAAAAATAATACAGATGGAAAGAGCCGAAACGGAGAAAAAGGACGTCGCCACTCAGATTCGAACCCTGAGTGAAAATAAAACCAATCTGTTGACACAATTGGCGCAAATTGATCCTTATACAGACGTTATATCATCAACGGGCAAAAAAGTGTTAGGTTCAAAAGCACGCCTGAGATTGTTAAAATCTGAGCGTATCACCAAAGAAGCGGTTTATAGCGAAAACCATCCGGATTTAATTAGACTGGATCGGGAAATTAAAGCATTGCAGGGTGAGGTGGGCAATGTTGATGATGTCGCAGATTTGCGTAAACGGCTGAAATCAAAACAGTCACAACTGGTTATCGCCAGGCAAAAGTATTCCAGTAACCATCCTGATGTTATAAAACTGTCAAGTGATATTGCCAGTTTAAAAAAGGCCTATGCGCGCACCCGTACAAAAAAAGTAAAGCCCAGCCAGAAAAACCGTCAACCGGATAATCCCAGCTATATCCAGGTGAAAGGCCATATTGAAGCATCGACTTCAAAGCTGGCGTCTCTAAGTGATGTAAAAGTACAGGTGGACAAACGCATCGTATTGCTGGAAGCGCAGATAGCGAAGATGCCTAAGGTTGAAAAAGACTATAAACAGCTAGTACGCGATTATGATAATATTTTGATAAAAGA